>JAIOTT010000252.1 GCA_021106655.1 Bacteroidales bacterium | reverse complement strand
TTTCATTTGATCATAAGCCATTTCAGATATTGTTTTACAGACAATTATCCTGATATCAAACCGCATCCTACTGCCTTTCTTAATATATGGAGGTAGTTCTTTTGTTCCGAAAGTATTTTTATAATAAGTTTCTGAATCAAAAATAAATGTAGCACTATCTCCTTCCGCCATCATTTCCAAGGCTTCATAAAAATCAGGAGTAGCTCTTGATTTCATCATTGCAACTGTATATGGATATGAATAATCACTGCTGCTATAAAATACTGAATCATTTTCACTTCTATGCACCATATTTAATGTAATCATATCACCACTTTTAGCCTTTTGTCCGTTTTCATTTTTGATATAGAATTTATAGTACATCCCTGAATTTGTTTTCTCAAAACCAGATACATCAACCTGACTATATAAATTCTGAAAACTACTACTTATCATGACGATAATTAAAGTAATGAATATATATGTGCTTCTCATGAGAATAAATAATTTAGTTGTTACTATAATAAAAAGTTATTTTTATTTTTTTTATCTTGAATAATTTATAAAAGCCACGAATTCACTAATTAATAACGAATTATACTGATTAAACAGATTAACACGGATTTGATCAGTAAAGATTAGTCATATCCGTGTCATCAGTGTTCTATTTACCAGTAATTTGATTAAATAAAACCGGACTAATTCAGGAAAATAAAATCTTAATAAAAAATCTACCTAATTAATCATATCTATAAGTTCCACTTCAAAGATAAGTGTTGAGAAAGGAGGTATACTACCTCTACCACTTTCACCATAGGCAAGGTAATAAGGAATAATTAGTTTTGCTTTACCACCAACATTCATCATTGCAATTCCTTCATCCCATCCAGGAATTACAGAACCTTTACCAATAGGGAATTCCAAAGGCTCACCACGGCCATACGAAGAGTCAAATTCACTACCATCAAGGAAAGTGCCACGGTAATGAACAATAACAGTTTTATCCGGTACAACTTTAGCTCCACTACCTTTTTTAATGTCAATGTAGTAAAGTCCTGATGCGGTTGGTTCAACAGTAATGTTATTTTCCTTCAAATATGCCTGGAGTTTATCCCCTACTTCAGCCTTAAGAACAGCAGCTTCGGCTTCCTGTGCTTTTCTGGCCTCTTCCTGTGCCTTTTGGTTTTCAGCCTCTGATAAGATATCTTCTACTTTGATATCAAAATAGAGTATAGAATTACTGTCTACAAAATCAGGAAGTCGTGGATACCTTGCAGTTTTAAGGAAGAAAGAGTCGGCGCTAATAATAAAGGTTGCGCTATCTCCAATAGTCATCATTGCCAGTGCTTCATAAATATCACCTATATAATCCGGAGCAATGAGAGGTAATTTCATTGGAGTAGGGCTTATACGACTGTCATATAAAGTTGTATCTTCAGTCCTGTAGATCATAACAAGAGTCATAACATCTCCAACTGTTGCTTTATCTCCATCATTTGAATTGTGAAATTTGTAATACAATCCTGTTTCACTTTGGTCGAAGCCAGGATATTTCCCTGAACCGGAATCACAAGCTGTAAATACAAATGTTAATGCAGCAAAAAGCAATAACCCTAAGAATAAATTTGTTTTTTTCATTTTTCTGTTACTTAAATTTTACAATAATATAAATTAAATGTTAATATAATGAATTATACTTAAAATGGTTTAATTGTTTTATTGTTAAATTATTAATATTCTTTCAAAAATTATTTATTATTACTTCATCAACAACAATATAGCAATATAACAATTTAGCAATTATTATATTTCAAAAGTTAAAAATTAACCCGTTTAATGTGTAATATCATTTCACTTCTAATAATTCAATCTCAAAAACCATGGTTGTATAAGGAGGAACATCTCCCCGTCCTTGTGCTCCGTAAGCAATATCAGATGGAATAATAATAACTGCCTTACCTCCTTCATGCATCATTTTAATACCTTCATTCCATCCCGGAATAATACTTTGATCTCCTATTTCGAATTCAACAGCTTCACCTCTGTCATAAGATGAATCAAACTTCTGTCCATTTAAAAATACACCTGAGTAATGGACTTTAACTTTACTTCCGTTCTCTACAGATTTACCTTTACCTCTGGAAATCTCAATGTAGAATAATCCACTTTCTGTAGGCTCCAGCCCAATATTATTATTTTCAATATAGGCATTGAGATCATCTATCTCTTTTTGCTTAAGTTCAAGCAGCATGGCTTGTTGCTTTTCCATTAGAATTTTCTGTTCTTGCTCAAACTCAGCTTTAGGTTGAATACTTGTAAGCTTCGCTTCGAAAAACAGGAAATCACCTGGATTAACAAAATCAGGAAGGACAGGAGTACCCACAGTTTTCAGGAAGAAAGAATCAGCACTAATTACAAACGCCATGCTGTCGTCCAGGTGTAAATTATTAATCGCATAAAAAAAATCGCCCGGATAACCCGGCTCCTGACACGGTATCCTGAAGCCATCTTTCATATCTTTACTGTTAAACAGTATAGAATCCTTTGAGTTGCTGTAGACTAATTCAAGTGTAAGAAAATCACCAATTTCAGGTTTATCTGCATCCTTATTAAGCCTGTAAGTTTTATAATTAAAACCATTTGAATCCTTCTCATATCCTGGAAAGTCGCTATTAGTACAAGCTACAGGCAGTAAAAACAGTATAACCAAAAAATACGAGAGTTTTATAAGTAGGTTGCTTTTCATTACTAATTCTTTTGCTATTATCTCAATTCCAATAGTTCAATATCGTATATCAGGCTCGCTCTTAACGGAATTTTATCTTTATCCCCGGTTAATCCAAAAGCAAGGTGCGAAGGTATAATAAATTTTGCTTTCTCTCCAATTTTTAATAATAAAATTGCTTCATTAAGACCACTTTCTACTTCTCCTCCACCAATAACAAACTCCTTTGGGCCATCAATCTCCGAAGAATAACACAATTCACCATTAAGAAGTTCTACTTTATAATTAATTTTTGCAAGCTTTTCATTACTTGCCTGTTCTCTATCTGTTTTTTTATATATCAAGTATCTCAATCCACTTTCCGTCAACTTCATCTTCCATTTATAACGTGTAATATAGTCATTGATCTGCTCTTCTTCTGCTTCAACAAGGTCTTTGTTTGCTTCAATAAGAGGCTCTTTTAATGCCTTTGGATCGATATGCTCCTTTTCTTGCTTACTATTCTTATCAGAACATGCAAATAACAAAGTTGAAATAAATAGTATAATAAGGATAGTAGGTAGTATAATTCTCCTTTCCCTTCTAAATTCAATATTCGATATTCGATATTCGATATTCAACTTATTACGTTTTTTATTTATTGAATAGATAATTTTTCAGCATACAAAGGAAGAAGATTTTCAAATTTCTTCCTGGCCTGATCAAGTGACAAATAACAATTCCCTCCGGCTGCATTTTTGTGGCCTCCTCCTTCAAAGTGTTTTCTTGCAAAATCATTTACTGAGAAATCACCCTTAGACCTAAAAGAAATCCTTACATGAGATTTTCGAAGCGTAATCAAAGCTGCAAAAGTAATATTTTCAATTGCAAGTGCGTAATTAACAACACCCTCAGTATCCCCGACCTGATAATTAAACTTTTCAAGATCATCCTTTGAAAGATAAATATATGCAGTTCTATATTTTTCAAGCACAACAAGTCTTTCACTTAAGCAAAAACCCAAAAGTCGCATACGGCTTTCTGAATAAGTATCATACACCAGACGATGTATATTTTCTACATTCACACCCAATCTTATCAGCTCAGCAGTTATTTGAAATGTTCTCTCGTAGTTACAGGCATAACTAAATGAGCCGGTATCCGTCATTATCCCGGCATAAATACACTCAGCAATACTTTTATTAATTTCAGGTAATAAATCAATCTTATCTATGAACTCATAGATAAGTTCTGCCGTTGAAGAAGTCTGTGTAACAGAAATAACATGATCAAAGCCCTCGCCTGCTTGTAAGTGGTGATCAATCAAAATTTTGGGAGCTTTGGACTTTGATAATGATTCGGTCATATCACCAACACGATTGAGTTCATTATAATCAAGACAAAATATCAGATCTGCATTTTCAAGAATTTTATCACACTTTCTCTTATGCTTGTTATATAGCAGTACTTTATCACTATTGCTCATCCATTTAAGAAAACCAGGAAATGCATTTGGAAGCATAACTTCCACATTCCGGTTTTCCACAATAAACAGGTTATACAAAGCTAAAGCTGACCCGAGTGCGTCTCCGTCAGGATTATGATGAGAAGTAATAAGGATATTTTCTGCTGAAGCGATCAGTTTCTTGATCTTCGAATAATTAATTTCTTCCAAAGGCTTATGAGTTTAATTTATGCGTGTTTTAATCGGCAAATTTATCAATAATATGCTGACATTGTTTAATTAAACGAAAAAAGTTCTAAGAAATTAAAGATAAAACCTTAAATAAATTTCTGCCGCTAATGCACGAATTAAAGGAATATACACAAAACACACAGTTCATCGAAGCGTCTTGGCTTAGATACAAAAATTTTACAGTCAAATTACTCCATTATTTTGTAAGCTGTTGGCAAGAAAAAAACAATATGTATATAAAAATAATATAGTGTGGATGGTATTACTATTTTTGTTTCGATGTAAACACCGAATTATAAGATATGCTTAACCAAGAGATATAATTCCATGTTTATTGATATGCAGATTAGCAAAAAAAACCTATCTAATTAATGAATGGAATTATCAAGGATTATTTTATTTTACTGGGTTATTTATATATCAAAAGATTTTGATTAAGTATCTCTTGTTCAGTAATAAACTGAATATTATAGAACCCAACCGCAAGATCTGATATGATTACCAACTCATTTGTTAAATCTCGTGACATATAATCTTCAGAATGCAAAATCTCTATTAATTTACCTGTTACATCAAATAATCTAAACTCAATTTCGGAATCATAATTAAGCATGTAAATTATTGTAAAAGTTCCCATCGAAGGATTTGGAAAGATCTCAAACAGATT
>JAIOTT010000432.1 GCA_021106655.1 Bacteroidales bacterium | reverse complement strand
TTCTTGTAATAAATTAAAAGTGTGATGCAGATCCTCTGGATACTGTTTATAGAAGATTGTTTTATAGTTTAATAATAACAAGAAAAGAAATTATTTATTGAAATATACTTGCATTACAACATAGAAGGGCAATTAGACATTTAAACAGCAATCTGGGTCATGCATTGCACAAAACAAGAAGAGTACGAAGAATAAAAAGTGGCAGTTGCAGTAGTGAGTTTGAATTACGGATTAGGAATTACGAAATTGTAAATTGATAATTGTTTACTGTTTACTATTATAATAATTTATTCCCAGACGATCAAACCGCTCGTATTGTATTATCAGTCTTTTCCTGAAGTTTCTCCAGTTACGTTTATTTTCAGGTGTCCATAAAACCTCAGCAAGAGCCGTCATTCTTGGCAAAGCCATATATTCTATGTGTTCCGGGTCTGGAATATATTCTGTCCAAACATTTGCTTGTCCTCCTAACACATAAGCTTCTTCATCTTTATTTAAAGATTTTGGGATTGGATTGAATGAATAAACTTTTTTCAGGTTAGTATATCCTCCGATTGCCAATGGTTGACTTTCTGGATCTGCCTGATAATGGTCGAAGTAGCAATGAGTGCCCGGACACATGATCACGTCATGCCCTAATTTTGCAGCAGCAATTCCACCATCAAGGCCACGCCACGACATTACAGTTGCGTCAGAGGCAAGGCCGCCTTCAAGAATTTCATCCCATCCTATTAGTTTCTTGTTCCTTGATGTCAGATATTTCTCAATTCTTTTAATAAAATAACTCTGGAGCTCATCTTCATCTTTGAGATTTTCTTTATTAATTCGTGACTGACATTTAGGGCAGGCCTTCCAACGTGTTTTGTCTGCTTCATCACCTCCAATATGAATATATTCGAAAGGAAATAGATTAATAACTTCAGATAATATTCCCTCCAGAAAAACGAAAACACTGTCATTACCTGCACAAAAGATCTCACTATTGGGCCAATAGGAGCCAGGCCTTACAGTGAATATTTTGCCTGTGCAGGAATATTCAGGATAAGCAGCAAAGACTTCGCTTGTATGTCCGGGCATTTCGATCTCAGGTAAAACTCGCACGTATTTACTCCCTGCATATTCTACAATCTCTCTAATTTCCTCCTGTGTGTAAAATCCACCATATGTAGCTTTTTCATCTTCTTTTTGTGGCTCTCTTTCTTTCCAGTGCTTATCTTCTCTGTCGACTCTCCATGCGGAAATGTCAGTAAGTCCGGGATACTTATTGATCTCAATACGCCAGCCATTATCATCAGTCAGATGCCAGTGAAAGATGTTCATTTTGTGCAGAGCAATAATGTCAATATATTTCTTAATGAATTCGGGAGGAAAAAAATGACGTGAAACATCAAGATGCATTCCTCTCCACGAAAACCTTGGTTTGTCTGTAATTTCCACACAAGGAATATGCCATTCAATATTATTAACTTTTTGGTAGCTAAAAATATCTACAGGCAAAAGTTGAAAAATTGTTTGAATACCATAAAACAAACCGGCAGCCTTGTTAGCCTGAAGTCTGACAATATTATTTTGAACCAATAAATGATATCCTTCTTCTCCCAGATCTTCATTTTCTAATAATTCAAGAATAATTTGATTTATGTTCTTTGATTGTTTTTTTATTTTAATATCTAAATCGGCTGCAGAATTCAGACGCTCTATCAAAGTATTAGCAAGCTTGAATATCTCTGGGTTATTAGTATCTGCTATTACTAGTGTTTTATCATCAATTTTAAAATATCCGTTTCCATATTCAATAACTGCAGGTTCAGGAATGATCGTGATATCTTTCTTAGTAACTTTATCACCATTACATGAGAAGAGTGTTAAAACAAAAAGCAGGCTGATAGTAAAAGTAATATTCCTTTGGTTTTTCATATTTTTATATTATCACATTATCAAATTAACACATTATTTTTATTGACTTCTAAAAAGTACTAATAATCCCAAAATGGATTTTTGCAGATTTCATGTCAATAGGATTATCAAACTGTTTTCCTAATGCATACATAATGGAGAATATCCCGGCCTTTGTTTCAAAGCTCATACCTGCGCCAAATCCAAAAGGGTTATCACTCACCTGTTCTTTACGGGTATTTCTCTCATAATAGGCACCGTCCCAGAATATGTTGAAAAATGAATTCTTCTCAAATAAATATCTGAACTCAAAAGTAAAAACCGTGTACATCGAAGCATATATCGACTCCTCGTCAAATCCTCGTAGAATTCTCATGCCTCCAATCCTGTATAATTCATTTTCAAAAAGGTTGTCATTATTTAAGTAAGCAGTTTGTGATCTTAACCATAAAGTAGTTTTTTTTGCGACAGGAATAAAAACTCCTGCATCACCCACAATATTAAATTGGACTGAGATCAGGTCAAGGTTTTCATAAAGATCCTGATTAACATTTTCGTTCTTTTTGATGGTTTTATTCCCTGCTGAAGTTTTTATGTCGATGTGAAAACCACTTAAGGGGTTATATAGATAATCATGATGAGCTATATGGTAACTCAATCCCCAAAGCTTGGTGTTTATGTCTGCATAATCGGGTAAAACATTTGCGTTCTCCAGTCCATAAGTACTTATAAGGTATGAATTCCAGTAATCAACAAAGATCTTTAGGAAATTATTTCCTGCAAAATGATATTGCAGACCTAATACATTATTTGCAGTATAATACAGACTGTCTTTTTTGAATAATGAAAAATTATAGTCAATGACAAAAGGAGTAGAAAAAATGAAGGGGTAAATTAAATTAAATTTTAAATCCTGGGTATTTTGTTCCAGTTTACGCCAGTTAAAATTGATCACTTCTCCCCATTTGAAAGCATTATTTAGATTTAGATTGACATCACCCGTTAAAAGGAGTTTACCACTTGTTTCATTATTTGGCATTACACCAAGTATACCATCGAACCGACTGGCTTTCTTCTTATCTAAATAAAGGTAGACCCATGCACCATTATCTGTGAATGAAATTTCAAAAGGCTTTTTTTCTGTCAGGAAAGGAATTTCCTCAATCCGTTTACTTATTTTCCTGATCATCGATTCATTATAAGGGTCGCCTGGTTTGATATTCAGATAATTATAAATATACGCTTTCCTGATTCTTGAACTACCTTTAATAATAATACTATCAATTTTAACAATATTACCTTTTTTCAGCTTAAGGCTTGCATGCATGATATTATTTTCAAAAGTAAGGCTGTCAAAGCTGATAGAGACATAAGGATGGCCGTTATTCTCATAGTAAGTGATGATATTTTCAAAGAGTTTTTTTATTGCATTATACCTGAAAACCTCATAACTTATGAACTCTTTTTTTGTAATCAACTCCCTCCACACATTTTCGTCAAGGTTACCTTTTCCGAGATAAGCTAATTCATATCTTTTGTCAATTGTAAGATAGGCCCTTAATGTATCTTCTGAATCGATGAGGGTGTCGAATCTTGCAGCAATGTATCCTTGTTCAAACAGGCCAAACCTGACTTTTAATAATTCCCGGATTAGCTCTTGTTTATCGGGGAATTCTTTTTTATAAATTAAAGCCTTAAAAACTTTCGTTTCAGTTTCATTATTATGAATTGTCAAAACCTTTGTTTGCTGTGAATACGCAATTGCAGAGAGACAAGAAAAAAATGTCAGCAGAAATACAAATTTTATATAAGAAATTTTCAGCAAGTTCATGATTTTTATAAACGCCTTAATTTATATTTTAGTTTGAACCATTGTTTAAACACTCTCACACTGCCACTGCTACTTCTTAAACTCCTGCCACTAAATACTTGTTTCACGCAAAGCACGCAAAATTAAAACACGCAAAATCCGCAAAGATGATATTGCCTGCTACTGATTGTCAACTACCTACTTTTATATATTTGAATCTTTATATCTTTATCATCTGCCACTGCCCCTGCTACTGCTCCTTTACTCTAGATTCCAGTCTATTTCTGTTAGGTTCAATTGTTTTAGAATCTCATTAGTCTTTGAAAAGTGCTTACAGCCAAAAAAACCTCGATGCGATGAAAAAGGAGATGGATGCGCTGCTTTTAGAATATAATGGCGGGAAGTGTCGATTAGCATATCTTTTTCCTGAGCATAATTACCCCAGAGTAAAAAAATAAGGCCATTTCTTTTTTCTGACAGCTCCCTTATTAT
>JAIOTT010000089.1 GCA_021106655.1 Bacteroidales bacterium | reverse complement strand
TATCCTGAGGCGCTTCGTTAATCTGTTTATTAAGAGGCCGAATGGCTTTAAGCCGGCTTTCCAGTTGTAGGTTATTGCGAATTAAATAATCCAGGAAACTATCTACACCAGGTTTAATAGAAGGATATGCTGTTAAGGTCTTATAAAGGAGGTTTAATATTTTATTTACACCTGTCTTTATTTCCTGAATGGGGATTCCCATGTTAACAAGTCTGTCAAAAGCAATAATAACATCCTTTGGAGTAATTGCATCTAAAATCTCCTGGTTACTTTTTAAAAGCTCAGCAACATTCTTTCCTTTAATTAGATCATGTGAAAAGCTCAATAAGCCATTGATACGCTGTTCTGCGTTTAATGTAAATTCCGACATATAATAAGTTCCGTGTTTTGTGTTTCAGTCTTCAGTCTTTATAATGCCTATTGTGGACTGGATACTGATCACTGTTTTCCCTTTTGCATAAAAGTATAAAAAAAAAATGATACGCTGATAAGTCATTACAAAAAATTATCAGCTTTTTATTAAAAAATTCATTTTATTCACATATATTTACTTCTTTGTGTAGAATATAATTATTAATTCCCACGTTGTTTGTTTAATTTTTTAGCAATATTAAAATTCCAATACTATGTACAAGTATCTTTTCGGGCCGGTACCATCGAGGCGTTTAGGAATGTCGTTGGGTTTAGATCTGGTATTTCATAAGCTTTGCTCACTCAACTGTATATATTGTGAGTGTGGCGCAACAACAGTATTAACAAGTGAAAGAAAAGAATACATTCCATATGATGATTTAATAGTTGAGATTAAACACTTTATGGATAACAATCCTGCTCCTGAATATATGACCTTCTCAGGATCAGGAGAGCCAACTCTTAATTCCCGTATTGGTGACGTCATCAGTTTTATAAAAAGCACTTATCCTGCTATCCCATTAGCACTTTTAACAAATGGAACATTATTCCATCTTGAAGAAGTCAGAAAAGAGATATTAAACAGTGACCTGGTAATACCATCACTTGATGCTGCATCAGAGCTTAGCTTTAGAAAGATCAACAGGCCTGAAAACAAACTTAAGCTGAAGGATTATATTCAGGGATTGGTGGATTTCCGGAATGAATACAAAGGAAAGATTTGGTTGGAGGTTCTGATTGTTCCAGGTTTAAATGACAGTTACAATGATTTAGATCTTCTCAGAAAGGCATTTGAAAGGATCAAGCCGGACACAATACAATTAAACACTCTCGACCGTCCCGGTGTTGTGACGGGAATAAGGGCAGCCACCAATGCAGAGCTACAAAAAATTGTTGATTACTGGAAGCTTACCAATGTGGAGATCATTTCTCCTCCAAAGAAGAGAAAAGATATAAGATCCTATCGCGAAGATACTGAAAGTGCTATTCTGGAAACAATATTCAGGCGACCTTGTACAGCAGATGATATTGCTAAAATACTTGGATCACATATCAGTGAAGTTAACAAATACCTTGATGTTCTGGAAGCTGAAGCTAAAATAGAAGCTATCCGGCAGGAAAGAGGAGTGTTTTATAAGGGGAAGTAGTCATTGGCTTCGCGTAATTTACTTCGTGTAATTTGTGCTTCGAACGTAATTCGCTTCGCGTAATTAGATTGTAATTTTGGAGTGTTACAACCTAATTACCATTGAATTACCACCCAATTACTACCTAATTACCACCTAATTACTACCTAATGACCACCTAATTACAATCGAATTCCACAATCACACTTTCCAGATCAGACTCATAGGCACCTAAAACCAGGGCTTTATTGCCGATTTTTTTGATATGTAGTGAGTTACAATTGTAATCTGAGATTTTATTTGGAATGATCTTTTGGTCCAGAATTTTATTATCAATAAAACTATATCTTAGCAATAAGTAATAGCTACCTGATTTGACTAAAGACAAAACCTCATTGTCAAGAACCACAAAGTCTATTATATAATTATTAAGAAATGCATTGAAAGATTTAATGTATTCTAATGTTCCTTCCTGGGCTGTAATTAATTTTTTTTGGATTTCAGGAATAGAGAATAACACCGCCTCTTTATTAGAATATTCTCCCTTGTTGATATCATACTTCCTGATCGTACCTGCATAAGAATCAGCAAGCCAGTAACTACTATCATAAAATTTGACTAATGGTTTAAAGTAAGTGTATCCAAGTTTATAAAAGGCATAGATCGTATCGATGGAGCCAATAAACTTTTGAAATTTCCCTGACATATCAAATTGAGCAAATCCTGGCGTAAAATTGTAGAATTCAGAAATAAAAGGGTTTTCCAAAGGATCATTCTTAGGTACGGAGCCGGTTCCGGATACAGGCCAGCCTTTCGAAACCGGAATGATTATTTTATCATTTTCAGGGAAAAACCTTGCATTGGTATGTTCGAAACTTACTATAGAAAAATTTGTATCTAATGTAATGTATGAAGAAAAGTCAGCATTGTATATGTTTCTAATCAAAAAAACTATTTTATTAATATAAGCAATTTTTTCTGCCTCTACATCTTCATAAAATACTTCAGGCAAAGATGTGGAAATGATCACCGAATCGCCAAAAATCTCACTGTTAAAGTACATGGAGTTTATAATGTTCATACCTTTAAGAAACTTGAACATTGCATCTCCCAACTGTTTGTCAAAAAAAAGTTTGTCTTCATATTCCCCGGCACGGATGTTTCTAACCAGAGTGTAATATTCATCATGCTTGGAATATACACAAATGGAATTTGTCAGATCATCCATAAACGAGATGTATTTCAGATCTTCGGAAAATGATATCCTTCGTATCTCCGATAAAAGGAAGTTTTCATCTTCTTTAACAGTGAAGATTCTGTAATTGCTAAGAAAATTATTCTTAAACTCAGACAATGAGTCAAGATTTAATCTAATGGATAGTGTTTTATTCTGAATAGAAAGAGGTGATCCAATATCCTTATCATATTTTTCACATGGACTTTTAGCATCAACAAAACTTTTTCCAACATCTGAATTATAATCCAGACCAAGTGTTGATTTTGATAGTACCAAGTCCCCTGTCTTAATATTAAATTTCGCAAAGTATGGGACCTGAAGACTTACAGATGAAAAATAGAAATTCCCAAGAAAGTCATTATTTGTGAAAATGTAGAAGTCATCTGCCGGATATTTTCTATCCTTTAAATATTGATATATTGGTTTTGATTTGGAATAAAATACAAAAATTGCAGTATTTAATGTTGAATCAAACTTGTTTACATCTTTTAAAAAGGGACTTATCAGTCCTTCACACCTTGGGCATCCCATTGGAGGAAGAATAATTGCTATTATATAATCAGAATTGCTGACTATCTTATTATTAGTAAAGTAATCCTTAATTATTTCATTTGTTCCTTTTAATTGAATAAGCCTGTGCAAATCCTGATCATTGATAATGCTTATTGAATCCGGTTGCCCGGGGAAGCAATTGATGGTCAGGAAGATGGTCACCAGTAAAAAAAATTGTTTTTTCATATTTCAATATTTAAATTAATTAATATCCGGCAGATAAAGATAATAAATTTATCAGGAATATATATAACAGATTGAAAGAGAATTCTAATAAATTCACTCAAAAATTATATCATCACCGTTTATATATTCCGGAGGTGAACTGCTATTTGTTATATTGCTGTTTATCCCAACAACTGTTACTGAAATAATATAATCTACCGCACCTTCATTATCATATACTTCCACTATACCTGATGGAGCTTGTTCAGATCCGAAAACCCAATCCTTAATTTCCTGCCATGAGATATTTAAGGTCGCACATTTCTTAAGTCTGAAACCGGGACATACTTTCCATTTTCCGTTTTGATAATATGCTCCTGCCTTACCGTATATCCCTATTTCAACCGCCGATGATTCGGTGGGTAGTAAGGTCATGCAAAATAAGCATAGAGCAAATACTATTGAATATTTCTTCATTTTCTTTAATGTTTAAGGATTAATTACTTTAATATCAAAACTACTCAGAACATATTCTCCATTTGATCCTACTGAAATGTTGCCCTGGATAATTTGGACGTTTATGGACTGTCCATCTTCAGTTGTGATAACACCGTTTATTCCCTGACCCGGATAATTGCCCTGTGCATTACCATCTAAAATTTTTATCTCATCAGGTTCTATAATTAGTGTTGCACATTTTTCTGTGGATGCTGTTGGACAAACTGTAACTTCTCCGTTTTGTGGGTTAATTGTTATTCCACCAGACCCATAAATTGTCAACTCCGCACCAAAACTTAGGCTTTGGAACATTATCATCATCCCGATTAAAACTGTAAATAAGATATTCTTTTTCATAATTTTTAAATTGTATTAAATAAATATTTGATTGATTCTTTTATTGTAACTTTTCTTATCTCCACTCTATCCCTGCAACACCTCCCTTCATCATTTCTGTGGCCTTGCATATTGAAAAGAAATACAGACCGCAATTATTATCAAATTGGAATTAAATTCAGGGTAAAATTATATCAGGAAGCTGCCGGAAACAAGATAGAATGAGAATTTGACTACTATGAATTAGCAGCTATCCGTTTTGGATGAGTATAAGGCTATTTTAAAATATTAGCTCTTGCGTAAGGAGTTACTTTCTGGTGGGTAAATTCATTTTTAAGATATTTGTAATAAGCTGTAACCGCTATCATGGCAGCATTATCGGTACTGTAGCTTATTTCAGGGATATGCGCTGTCCAACCTGATTCCTTTGCTGCAATAAGTAGTGATTTCCTCAATAAAGAATTGGCCGAAACGCCTCCTGCAATTGCAACTTCTTTTATAGATGTTTCTTCTGCCGCTTGTTTTAGTTTTTTTATTAAAATACTTACTATCTTCGATTGAATAGATGCACAGAGGTCGGCTTTATTTTCTGTAATAAATTCCGGATTTATTTTTAATTTGTCTCTCAGAAAGTACAAAAATGAAGTTTTTAAACCACTGAAGCTAAAATCCAGACCTTGTACCTTTGGTTCAGGAAATAAAAATGCATCAGGATTACCTTCTTTAGCAAGCTTATCAATAGAAGGCCCTCCGGGATACGGTAAACCCATAATCTTGGCAGCTTTATCAAAAGCTTCTCCGGCAGCATCATCAATTGTTCGCCCAAGAATCTCCATATCAAAATGATCATTAATCCTGATGATCTGGGTGTGCCCGCCAGAAACAGTAAGGCATAGAAATGGGAATGAAGGTGGTATATTATTTTTATTATTAATGAAATGTGCAAGAATATGTGCCTGAAGGTGATCAACTTCTATTAACGGAATGCCGAGGCCAAGAGCAAATGACTTTGCAAATGATGTGCCAACCAATAACGACCCCAATAATCCCGGCCCGCGTGTAAAACCAATAGCACTAAGCTGATTTTTGTTTATATTTGCCTCTTTAAGTGCAGTATCAATGACAGGAATGATGTTTTGC
>JAIOTT010000170.1 GCA_021106655.1 Bacteroidales bacterium | reverse complement strand
TCATAACTCCCGGTTATGCTCCTAACCTAATGAGTTATCTCTTTGGAAGCATACTAAGTGTTTCAGGGTTTGATATAAGTTTATTGTTGTTTTTAAATATTATAATTATTCTTTTCTTTCTTTTATTCTTCAAACCTATAATATTCATTTCATTTGATGAAGAATATGCAAAAACTCACCATATGCCAGTGCAGCTTTTAAATTATGTTCTTATCAGCCTTGTTGCTCTCACTATTGTTTTTAACATACGGGTAGTAGGAATTATCCTTGTTATCTCCCTACTTACGATACCTCAGACTATTGCAAATTTGTATACCAAAAGTTTTACACGCATTATTTTCCTCGCAATTATAATTGGGCTACTGGGAACAATCTGCGGATTATTTGCATCATACTCACTAAACATTCCTTCAGGAGCTTCAATTATCTTTTTTCTGGTAATATTGTTTTTGGTATTGAAAGGATTGAAAGTCTTGCATGTTAGGATAAACAGAAGGTTTAAGGTTTAAGGTATATATGTAATCCGTAATCCGTAATTCATAATCAATTACCTAAACATCAATCACTCTGATCTCAGTGTATTTAGGTACGCCCTTAAAATCTTCAATATATTTTCCTGAAATTGATTTCAGGCATTCACTCTCCTGTCCTTTGTGGTATTTGTTATAGTCACTAAGTATTTTTTGATATAAAGTCTCTGTCAAAACAATCCTGTTTGCCTTTGCCTTCATCATCAATCTTGCAGTAAGGTCAATATCCTGTCCGTAATAATCATTATAGCCTTCGAAGAATGTAATGTTATATACTTCCGTACAATAATGAATTCCAACCTTACAGTTCAAAAAAGTATCTTCCACAGGAAAGTTCTTCAGGTTATCAATAGTTGCATATATCTCTTCAATCAAGCCAAAATAATCACTATATGTGGATTTGTTTTTAAGAGCCTCGTCGGGAATAAAAAGCATCAACTCATCACCTATACCTTTTACAATATTATCAGGAAAATCGTTTAAAAAGGAAATAAAGTTAAAGGTATTATTCAGCTTCCTGCCCCATTGCTTCAGATCACTAGTATATTTGATATTTGTTGAATTGATAATATCAATAAAAATACAGATACCCGGAGTCTTTTCAAGTGTTCCAAGTAACTTTTCAATTTCAGGAGAATTCGGGTTTTTAAAATGTATGTATGTTGCCATTTGATTGTAATTCAGTTGTAATTTGCTTCGCGTAATTCAATTGTAATTCGATGGTAATTCAGTTGTAATTCGCTGACTGCCGACTGCTACTGCCACTGTTACTGCCACTGTTACTGCTACTGCTACTAAATCAGAAGCTACCAGCCGCTTCATCAACACTACCAAAGATCTCAAAAACTGTACTGAAGCCTGATATCTCGAAGATCTCCTTTATATTGTTCTGGAGTCCACATAAAACGAACCTACCCTTAGCTGCATTAATTTTTTTCAGACCCATCAAAAATATCCTTAAACCCGAGCTACTGACATAATCCAAATCTTTGCAATCCACAATTATTTGTTTTTCATCATTATTTATCAACTCAAAAAGCACCTTTTCCAGATCACCATAATTAGTAGTATCAAGCCTTCCAGTTAATGCAATAACATTTATTGAGTCTTTCTTTTGAACATTGATTTCCATGATTTTTCTCCTTATATATTAATATTATTTATCCTAATTACTTGTCTATTGTGATAATTATTTTTGCCACTAAAGCTCAAAATCCCACTAAAACAAAATTGTTATCAATCATCATTTTGTGTCCCGATGGCTATCGGGATTGTGTTTTTGTGTTTTTGTGGCATATTCTTATTATATTTATTTTCGAAGTGAACTCAATTATTTATTACCAATTCAAACAGTTTTATAGGTTAACTTCAGTATATTCTTGTTACCCTTGCGTTCATAAATGGGATTTGGCATAATCGTCTTAACAAAATGAATTCCCAATCCTCCTACTTCTCTATCCTCCAATGGCTTGTCAATATGCTCAGGTTCAGGAGTATTCAGAGGGTTAAATTCCTTACCATCATCTTCTATCTCGATTTTAATGCTATTATCATCCAGTGAAACTCTCAAATCTATTAAATGCTCCTTCTCATCTGAATAAGCATAAAAGACAATATTAGTAAATATCTCTTCAACAACCAGATTAATATTAAACAAAGTCAAATCATCCAGAAGATGGGATTTTACAAAATCCTCCAATTTACCCACGATAGTAGCAAGTTCTGAAATATCGTTTTTGACTGAAATATTAATCTGATTACTCATTCCAAGTTTAAATTACCAAAAATATCATATGCACTGAGCACATTAAAAAATACAGACTGGGTAAAATTAAAAATAATTTACATTTTATCAAAAGTATAAAAAAATACGAAATTATCGACAGTAATTTTAAAAATCAGCTGGTTTTTACAACTTTCTCATAAAATACACTAAATAGTCAAAATAAATTTTCTATTTTAGTAGTGTCATTTAAATCATGATGTTTTCATATTTTCCTTTTTTTGTATACTTCCGTTAATTAATTTTTAATATTTAAGCAAATGCTATGGCTGAAAGTAATATAAAAGATATTAATCCTTTTCCCGGAATAAGAAGCTATGACATCAATGAAGATGAGTTTTTTTTCGGCAGGGATACTCAGACCAAAGAGCTTGTCACTAAACTCACTAACACACAATTCCTTGCAATAATCGGCTCATCAGGGTGTGGTAAATCTTCTCTAATAAAGGCTGGTATGATACCTGCCATACTAAAGGGAAAATTTAAAGATCAGATAGGTGAGGATGCATGGAGTTTGAGTATGTTTAAGCCAGGTGAGGATCCAATTGGTAATATGGCTGTTTCAATTAATAAAACATTAAGTGAAGAAGAAATTGTGGACGAAGAGTTGTCGTCTGTGGAAAAAATTAAGAGTTTCCTGAGAAGTAATAAAAATGCCCTCAGCCTGGTATTCAAAAAAATTAATAAGAAGTCACAAAAAAACAGATTAGTTTTTATTGATCAGTTTGAGGAGCTTTTTAGATTTAAAAAAAGCAAAACAAGCTACAGAACAATAACAGAAGCGAGTGACTTTGTTGATCTTTTTCTGGATGCATGTAATCAGTCCGACACAAGAGTTTTCGTGGTATTATCTATGAGATCTGATTTTCTTGATGAATGCACTGAATACCGGGATCTAACAGAGAAAATTAATAAAGGACATTACCTTGTTCCAAGAATGGTTAAGGAGGAGATAAAAGAGGCAATCACCGGTCCAGCCAAGATCTGCGGTGCTAAGATGTCGGATAAGCTGGTTGAACGTCTTTTAAATGAAGTAGGAGATGATCCTGACCAGCTTCCAATACTTCAGCATGCCTTAATGCGCACCTGGGACTTCTGGAAAGTTAACAGGATTGGTGATCAAGTAATTGAGGTTCAGCATTACGAAGCTATTGGAACAATGAGTGAGGCATTATCATATCATGCCGAGGAAATATATAATGAATTACCAAGCCAGAGAAGCCGCCATATTGCAGAAAAACTTTTTAAGGCTCTGACTGATTATGGTGATGATAGCCGGGGAACACGCCGACCCACTCAACTTAACGAGATATGCACTCTTGCAGATGCAAAGCAGGATGAAGTTATTAATATTATTAATTCATTTCGTGAGCCCGGTCGAGCTTTCCTAATGCCTTCATTTAAAATATCAATTAACGAGGATTCAATGATCGACATATCGCATGAAAGTCTCATGAGAGTATGGAAAAGATTGAAAAACTGGATTGAAGAAGAGATAAGATCAGCCGAGCTTTACCTTAGATTAGCATATTCGGCCGAGCTTTACCAGGAAGGAAAATCAGCTCTCTGGATCAATCCTGAGTTGGAGCTTGCTCTTAAATGGCAGGAAACAAATAACCCCAACCTTACATGGGCAATGAGATACAATCCTGCTTTCGACAGGGCAATGTCATTTCTTTCATATAGTAAAAAAGAATTTGAACTCGATATTGCAAAAAAAGAAAATCAACAAAAAAGAGAACTAAAACGAGCAAGACGCTTTGCAATAATTCTTGGCAGTGCTTCAGTAGTTTCAGTACTATTCCTGATAATTTCATTAAACCTAAGATTTAAAGCCGAGGCAAGTGAAAGAAAAGCCCTTGAAAAAGAGAAAATAGCAAAATCAGAGAGTAAGTTTGCCGAAGAAAAACGTATGGAAGCGATCATACAGAAAAAAATATCTGAACAGCAACAACAAATTGCCGAACAACAAAAACTAATAACTGAAGAACAAAAGCAATATGCAATAGAACAACAACATATTGCAATAGATCAAAAAAGGGAAGCAGTTCATCAAAAGCAAAATGCTGATATTGCAAAGGTAATTGCCATTCAGGCAAAGGATGAAGCAGAAGAACAGAAAGCAGAAGCAATTACACAAAAGAAAATAGCAGATGAAGAAAAAAACAGAGCTGAGGTATCGGAAAAAAATGCCCAAAGGCTACGTTTACTAGCTATTGCACGATCGATAGCAATACAAGCCTATGAACTACAAAAAACGACATCAGATGATCTGCCGGCATTACTTGCACTGCAAGCATATAATATCAATAAAAATAACCAGGGTAATCCAAACAACCCTGAACTTCATAAAGTACTAGCAACCGTAACCGACGATAATGTGATCTACCACGGCCATACTGATGAAGTAAGATCAGTTATTGTTAGTCATAACGGAAGCTTATTAGCATCCTGCAGTAATGATGGTTCAGTAAAATTATGGCGAATTGGCAATGCTGATAAGAAACCAATAGATCTTAAAACTGAGAAATCTGAGAAAAAAGGATTCAGAAATGTTGTATTCAGTCATGAAGACAAATACCTTGCTGCAGGAAGCACTAATGGGCAAATATTAATATGGGATCTTACCAAAACTTCTGATATGCCTGCTGTTTTATCAGGACATACTGATATAGTGAATGCAATATCACTTAATAAAAATGGTAAGGGATTGTATTCCGCAGGGAAAGACAATACAATCAGGTTCTGGCCATCTACTAATACAATGAGCACCTCCAAAATTGTATATGAAGGAGACAGTGAAATAACTGATATCTGTCTTTCAAACTCCTCTGATAAGCTTGCCTGTAGTTTTAAAAACGGAAAGATACTTATCTTCCAGACATCAGATTTCTCAACTCCTATTGAGGTATTCAAAGAAAAAGGCAGTCCAATAACCGCTTTGGCATTTAACAAAAATTCAAACCTATTGGCAACCGGAAATTCATCAGGACTAATTGAGATATGGGATCTGGCAAGTGATAAAGCAGTCAAATATATTGGACATATCTCAGGTATAACCGAGCTTGAATTCAGTAATAATGACAAGTTTCTGGGTAGCTCTAGCTATGATGGTACAATACGTTTATGGGAATACTCCAAAGCTGAGGCTCTGCCAATTATTTTCCTAGGACATGATGCCTGGGTTTATGGCCTCAGCTTTACCCCTGATGACAACAAGATAGTATCAGGAAGTGCCGATAAAACAATTAGAATATGGACAACAAGATCCTCAATGCTTGCGGATATTATTTGCACAAAAGTCAAGAGGAATCTTACTGTAGAAGAATGGGATAAGTATATTGGGAGCGACATCAAGTACGAGAAGACATGTCCTGAACTATAAACCTAAAATTCAAATCTCTAAATCCTAAAAAAACAAAAAACGATCAATGAAAGAAAAAACAGATACAATTATGCTACACTTTCTTCATAACGTATTGTTTCGCAGATTTAAACCTTTTATACTTTTTTTATTTTTCTGCTTCCTGTTGATACAGTCTGGCAATGATGCTATTGCCCAGGAAGAGTGCGGAGATTATACTCTTAACGAAGCAAGAAAATTTTACCAGACCGGGCTTTTTATTGAAGTAGTTAATAGCCTGGAGCCATGTATTAAAGATGGTTTTAATGATAATCAAAAAGTGCAGGCATACAGATTATTATCTATGACGTATATTGCTGAGGATTACACACAAAAAGCATATGAAGCAAGTATATTGTTGCTGAAGATAAATCCTAATTATGAACCCAGTCTTTTTGATCCACCACAGTATATCCAAATGATAAATAATATTAAATTAAGCGGTGCTGCGCTTCAGGTAACATCTGTTTCGAAGAAAGCAGAAAACCTGCATGAAGCACCTGCCACTGTTATGGTGATTACTGAGGAAGATATTATGAAAAGGGGCTATACAGACCTTACATCGCTTTTTCATGATCTTCCTGGCTTTGATATTTCAACAACATATTCTGCAACATTTTCTAATATTTATCAAAGAGGTTACAGATCCAATAACACCGATCGTACTCTCTTTCTCATAGATGGTATTGAAGAAAATGACCTGTGGACAAATATAGCTATGGTTTCACGCCAATATCCTATCACAAATATTAAAAGAGTTGAAGTTATCTATGGTCCTGCATCAACCATGTATGGGGCTAATGCTTTTGTTGGTGTGATTAATGTTATCACAAAAACTCCTGAAGAACTAACAAAGAACACTCCAATAAGTGTAATCGCGGATCTGGGTATTGGGTCATATAATACAAAGTATGCTGATATTACCGTTGCTGGAAGGAAGAAGAACATTTCATTCTCAGCTTCAGTTAAAAGATTCTATTCTACTGAGATGGACCTTTCAGGCTATGAGGAGTTTGATTATAATCCGGCTGATTATGACAAAGTGGACTATTCTTCACTTCTAAGTGTTTACGATGATCCAATAAGTTTCATCAATGATAGTAATTTTGCTTCATCCAGTATGTATTACGACATTATTACAGATGCAAATCATGATACAATTGCAGCAGAGTTAAATGCTACCGGGCAACAGGCGGCAGCTGATCTTGATAAAAATGCATTAAGTGAAACGGTTAATGGTGCTCCTGTTAAATACTCTAACCTCTCTGATCACTGGTTGTTTTATGGCAAATTGAAGATAAGTGATTTTACCCTGGGCTATCAATTCTGGAGATATAATCAGGGGTCTACAAATTATTTTAATGACAATAAACAAGCAGGATCTGATAATGGAGGTGCCTGGGTTCCTAAACAAACATTTTTTTATGTAAAATATGAAACGGAGATAAATGAAAAACTGTTTTTAATGAACTTATTACAATACAAAACAACTATTGTCGATGATGGGACATGCTCAGTTTTTCTTTCTAATTACTCTAATTCTTCGTTATCTGCTAACCATTTTATACAAGACAAACAAGCTTTCTGGACTTCATTACGTCTTTATCAGGTTTCAAGCCAGGTCAGGAATGAATTTAAGTTAATATATAATCATACAAAAAAATTTGGTATTGTTGGAGGAATTGAATTAAGGAGCTCAAACCTCCAGGGCGATTACAGAATGTTAATCAACCCTTCTTCCGGTCAGAATGTTATTGAAGATGGAGGCAGCAGTGGTGACAATTTACCGGGAGGAAACAATTTTACTATATTTGATCTAGGAGCTTATGTACAAGGGACATATAATTACAAAGACCTCCTGCGACTAACACTTGGTGGCAGGTATGATTATAACCGGATAAGGGTTAATGATGGATATGGTTCTATATTTAATCCCCGCATCGCAGCAGTATTAACTCCGGGGAATTTTATCTTTAAATTTATTTACGCAAGAGCTTTTCAGAATGCATCTAACTGGACGAAATATTCATTAAATCCACAAAGGCAATTAAATAACCCTACCCTTAAACCCGAAGAAGTAAATAATTTTGAACTGTGTGCCGGATACAAGTTTGCGAAATATTCATTTTTTGATGTGGTCTTTTACAGCTCAAAATACAATGGTGCTGTTGGAACAGGATATGCCAAATTACCCGATGGAAGTATTACCGGTCAAAATCAAGCTATCGGACAACTAAATATCTATGGCCTTCAGTCTACTTTCACATACCAACATGATAATTTTAGTTTTTATGCAAATTATACATATACACAGCCTGAAGAAAATATTCTTGTGGCAGGAGAACCAACAGATGATTATCAGAGACTGGGTGATATTTCTGATCACAGAATAAACCTGGGTGGGAATATCTTATTCTTCGATCATTTGAATATCAACTTGAGATTAAATTATTTCAGTCAGAGGCCAGTCGGCGAAGGAACATCTGTCCCTTCGAATCCGGGAAATTTCCCTGCCCACACTATTGTAAATGGTGCAATCTCATATTTTAATATTATTAAAGGCCACAATGGACAATTAATCTTAAATAATATTTTTAACACTGAATATTCTGACCCGGGCATCAGATCAGCTGACGGGAATGCATATTCATACAGAACGCCTCAGAAAGGGAGCAATTTTATGATTAGACTTTATTACAACCTAAATTATAAAAGAAATTAGATTATGGATTACGGATTATGAATTACGGATTACGAATTATTGTTAACTGTTAACTGATAATTGATAACTGATAACTGTTAACTGATAACTGATAACTGATAACTGATAACTAATGGCAAAATCAAACACGATATATTATCAAAAGCCGGCATATTTATGCCAGGAAAATGAGCAATGGAAGAATTATACTGATAATGATAAGTTTATCATAAAATATATGCTGAATATTGAGAAACACTTTAATAGTCTGGGATTAAAAGTAAGACTAGGAAATGTCGATGACATTGGCAAAATTGACAAATTTTGTCGCGATTGTTATTCAATATACAGTAATGTAGCTATTAACGCTGTAACTGCATACGATATATACAGGTTCGTTAAATTTGGAAATGCAATAATGCTCGAAGATGATCAAAAAAATATCTTCGGATCAGTTTTTGAAGTTGGATACGACACTCCTGACAGATCTTCATATGCCATGAGACTTGCAATTAATCCTACAATTCAAGATAAAAACCTGGGGTTCTTGCTTGTGGAATATTCATGTTTGCTTGGGATGAAAAGAGGTTCTTTAGTTATTAGGGGATTGGTAGAAACTGATAACATCACTTCCTTTTACATTGTATTAAATAAGATGGGATGGATCTGCGACGGATTTGAAAAACACATCAGGTGCGGAGTTGATAGTGGATTTACAATAAGCTTGCCACTCACACCTGGTGGATTTACGTCTAACAGAATTGACAAAAATAAATTACTTGACTATATTAAACATAATAAGGCTGGTCAGGATTTTATCTTGATCGATTATGATGATATTGACAAAATTGGAGATATATATGAAAGAGATGATTTCCTGGTTGTTGCAGCGTTAAGAAAGGGTCAAATTTCCGGCATTGATCAATTCTTTGCACTGCCAGTGGAAAAATTGAATATCCATTAGTATAATAGTATAATGAAGTTTAGCAAAACTATAACATCCATATTAAACATCAAAGCAGGCGAAGGTACTCCTATTGCCCTTTTGATGGGATTTTCATTTTTTATGGGTGCTGCTATTGCTTTCTTTTATACTGCTGCAACAACACTGTTATTAGCTGGTTTCGAAATTAAAACACTCCCTTGGGTTTACATATTATCAGGCATTGTAGGTTATGTGGTCTGGTTTTTTTCCTCACGTTTAGAAAAGAGGTTTTCATTCCCCAGTCTGATGAAGATATACACTGGTTTTCTAACTATAACAGTACTAGTGTTTGCTATTGCCCTAAGCATTTTCAACACACCCTGGATAGCCTTTATGATGTTTATATGGATCAGGGTTTTTCTTTTTATCCTGGCTGTCGTTTTCTGGGGAATTGCGGCAAGGTTATTCAACCTAAGACAGGGAAAAAGATTATTTGGTTTGATAAGCTCAGGTGAAGTAATGTCATATATCATAGGCTTCCTTTCCATTCCAATATTGATGAAGTTCATTGTTACATCAACTCTTGTCATTATTGCATTTGTAAGTCTGGTATTTTGCTTTATATTCTTGCTGTTATTATTGAATAATTTTAAAGAAAAACTACAACATATAGCTCCAGTTAAAGTCGATACAAACAAAACTAAGTCAAGCGGGAAGCCTAATATCTACAAAAATAAATATTTCCAACTACTATTTGTTATGGCAGCCCTTCCAATGTTCGGCTTGTATTTTGTAGATTATATTTTTATGGTGCAAACCAAGATCGAGTTCCTTGACAAAGAAGTACTTGCAAGCTTTCTGGGATTATTTCTTGGATTTGTAGCAATTGCCGAATTACTTTTTAAATCATTTTTCTCAGGGCGGTTGATAAGCAAATATGGATTAAAGCTTGGGCTAACAGCTCTTCCCTTGATGATGCTGTTCAGTACCTTTCTTGCATCTTTAAGTGGAACTTTGTACGGTGTAACAGCAATGTTTTTCTCTTTTGTTCTTATGACAAAGTTATTTGAAAGAGCACTTCGTGGTTCAATAAATGATCCTTCATACCAGATACTCTACCAGCCTTTGCCTTCTAATGAGAGATTTCACTATCAATCCAGGATTGAAGGAATACCAAAAGCACTCGGAAACACTCTGGCTGGATTGGTTTTATTAGCCCTGACCAGCATTAGTGCTATTAATCTGGTACATTTTAATTATTTATTCCTGATCATTTTATTATTCTGGATCAAAATTGCACTCGAACAATTCAAGACATACCGTAGCACCTTACAAAATACAATATCCGATGATGAGAAATTTGAAAAGGAATCAAAAGAAAGGAGTAATCTTAATATCCTAACAGAAGGGCTTATTAATGCAGACAAAGAGAACTTTGGTTCATTATACAATCTTTTGGCAAAAAGTGAAGCTGCTCATCTATCATATGTGATCTCATTTATCCTAAGAAACGCCAAGGATAAAGTTGTATCAGTTATTCTCGATGAAATCAAAAAGAATAAGTTGGTTGAAGCATTAGATGGCATTGATGATCTCATTGAGAGCGGTATATCCGGCAATATTCGGGATGACCTCGAAACAACAAGCAAGGAACTGAAAGAAATTGAGAGTATCCGATTTGAGGAGTTAGCTAAGTTATCCTGGTCACCAGATCTTGATGACAGGATCTTTGCAGCTAAACTACTTGGGCGGTCAGGGAGGTTTAATTCATTTAGGTTATTGTTGGATCTAATGCAAGATAACGACATTCATGTAAGGAAAGCTGCACTCATTGCTTCAGGTAAAATAAAAAGGCATGAACTTTGGCCACGAATTATTGATCACCTGGCCCTGGCTGATTTTTCAAATGAAGCTTTCTCTGCAATTGGAGAAATAGGTAAACCCATACTCCATGAACTAAATTCATACTTTGGGAAACTTTCGGATGATAAAGAAACTCAGATAAGGATAATCAAACTCTATGAAAGAATTGGTGGTGATGAAGCAATCAACCTGTTAAAAGATAAGTTAAATCATCACAACAAAGATATCAGGTACCAGATACTTCTATCACTAAGTAAATTAGAATACCAGGCAGTCCCTGGTGAGATTCCATCGATCAAACAATCAATAATCGAAGATATCGGGATTATAATATGGCTGTATTCCTCAAAAAACGATATTGGCGATAGTGAGCAGGTTAAGAATCTGCATGCAGCACTTGACTATGAGCTTTTAAAGAAAAGAGATGATGTTTTCCTGCTACTGTCGCTGATATATAATTCCAAAACAATAAAACATATACGTGAAAAGGTAGAGAGTAAAGATAATGAAGCAAGAGTATATGCCCTGGAGATAATCGATATGATTGTTAGTGATGATCTTAAGAATTTAATTAGCCCCATATAAGATCACCTCACCTACAAGGAATTGATACAGAATTATATATATCTATTTCCACAACAAAGCCAATGTAAATGTGATCGCTTAACTGGTATTCTGAGTTAAGATTACTCAAAGATTAATGCATGGACAAAAGCCTGTGCACTTGAGTTAATGTCGAGTATAGCATGTGAAGAAGCTGAACAGCAATATGCATCTAACATACTTAATCCTAACGACATTATTATGGAAGTAGCAGCCTGCAATATGTACAAAATAAATATGGAAAAATATATCGATATTAATGTGAGTTTTGAAAAGAAAGACAGAGACAGACTTGAAAATATCACTAAATTAATTCAGAGAAGGGATATCTCCAATTTCTCACTTATCATTGATAAAGTGAGGGTATTGAAAAATGCCAGATTTTTTAAGAAAGTTCCGGAAAATATCTTAGTAAACCTTGCTACATCAGCAAAGATTGTTGAGATCAATAAGGGAAAGAACTTGGAAATAAAACATAATGACCAAAAGTTGTTAGTATTGATTTCCGGTGATTTTAAACTCATAGGAAATAACAAGGCTGAGATACAGCTTACTTCTCATGAAGTTATTGGAGAAATTATTCCTGAGATGTGGTTCCAACAAAGATCAGAATTGATTGCAAAGGAAAATACAAAACTACTGCAAATTGATATAAATATATTATACAGCTTAATGACAGATCATCCGGATATAAGCTTACAGATCATTAATTCTTATTATAAAACACGATAAGTAAATAAATCCTATGTTAAAACTGATAATAAAACCGGCAAAGATAATCTCCCTTCTCATCCTGGGAATCTTTTTTTTCAATGGGTTAATTACTGCTCAGGATGAAGTTGGCTTAGCTTTTCTGAAAAACTATTCAGTAGAGGATTATAAAGCACATACCCAGAATTTTTCTATTGTACAAGATAATAGAGGGGTAATGTATTTTGGGAACTTTTCAGGAATACTTGAGTTCGATGGTACATATTGGAGGTTGATCCCAACAGAAAATCGTACAAAAGTATCATCGCTGGCTATTGATGATAAAGGGAGGATATATGTCGGTACAAGAGGTGAAATCGGATATCTTGAAGCTGATTCTGCAGGCAAAATGCGCTTTCATTCCATTAGTCATTTAATAGAAGATCAGTCAAGCATATTTCTTGACATACAACAAATCTATTCTACTGGCAAAGGTGTCTACTTTATAGGAGATGATTTTATTTTATTATTTGATAATAATAAGTTTAATATTTGGAAAACAGACTTACTTATTAAATCAGCTTTTGTGTTAAATGATGAATTAGTATTGGATATACAAACTAAAGGACTAAACCGCATAGTGGATAATACTCTGACAGCTTTTAAAAAAGGTAAATATTTCCCTGATGCTACAGAGATAAGTGCAATGTTTTTAACAGGAGAAGATGAGATTTTAATCGCTACAGCTAATCAAGGATTGTTTAAACTAAAAGATGAAGAAGTGAAGCCTTTTTTAACTGATTCAGATAAGTATTTCCTGGAAAATCAAATCACCTGCGGAAGTATACTGACTGACGGAACTTATGCTTTTGGAACTTACCGAAAAGGTATAGTAATAATATACAGGAACGGAAAGTTGAAACAACTGATAAACAAAGATGGTAAACTGCAAAATGAAAATGTAAAGCAATTATATATTGATAGGGAGAAGAACCTTTGGGCAGCTTTGAATAATGGAATATCGATGATAGAAACCCCGTCACCCCTCTCCTATTATGATGAAAGATCCGGCTTAAATGGTGGAGTAACCAGGCTGTTAAGACATAATGGTATTTTATATGCATCAAGCTATCAGGGATTGTATTATTATAAGCCAAATACTTTATCCTTTGCACAAATACCGGGAATCATAACATCCTGCTGGTCAATTATACCTTTCGGAAATTCACTTCTTGCATCAAGTAGCCAGGGGGTGTTTCAGATAACTAATTTCACAGCAAAACAAATTTCTGGGAATTTCTCACTCTCTATACTTCAATCCAAAAACGATCCTTCAAAGATATATGTTGGTCATACTGAAGGTTTTTTATATCTGAAATTTCATAATGGTAACTGGAAGCTTTTTAAACCAAAATATGAGATAGAGGATGAAGTGAGAGAGATAATTGAAGACAACCATGGCTTTTTATGGCTGAATACAAGCTCAAGTGGCATAATTAAATATGATCTGTCTGAAAAAGAAGCTCCCAAGGTTTTCGGTGAGGAATCCGGTATTCCACATCTTATTGGAAATAACCTGAGTTATATTTCTGAAAATATCATTGTAACATCATATGAAACAATAAATCAATTCGATTACAAACTCAATAAATTCAAACCGGTAAATCTCTTTAAAAATGACACTTCCAATGCAAAAGAATGGATATATGAAATAGTTGAAGATAATAGTGGCAACCTGTGGACAAACTCCGGAGATGAGAAAGGCATTTGCTTGTATATGAAAAACGATAATAATTTTATTGAATACAAGGCACCTTTTTTATCTATTGCAGATTTCGTTGCCTGGACAATATATCCTGAAGATAACGGATTAACATGGTTTGGAGGGCCGGATGGACTGATAAGATACGATGCAAACCTTACTGAGGATTATAAACAACCTTATCTATCCTTGGTAAGGTCAACAAGTACTACAAATGATTCGGTGCTGTTTTATGGTGCATATTTTAATAAGTATAACACACCTGACACATCTCAGAATAATTTTATGATCCCTGTACTTTCGCATAACTACAATGCTATCAGTATAGATTTTTCTGCTGTATCATATAATCACAAAGAGATACTCATGTACCAGTATTACCTTGAAGGATTTGACAAGATATGGTCAGAATGGACTACAAATAACAACAAAGAATATACTAATCTTCATAAGGGAAGATATGTCTTCAAGGTAAAATCAAAAAATATATACAATACTGAAGGAAGTGAAGCGTCATATAGTTTTGTTGTTCAGGCAGCATGGTATAACACTGTCACTGCATATATATTATATATTCTAATCGCGGCTTTCATGGTTTATATTATTGTGCGTCTGCGATCCCGTCAGCTGATCGAAGAGAAAAAAGCTCTTGAAAGTGTAATTCAGGAAAGAACAGCCGAAATAGTGCAACAAAAAGAGGAGATAGAAAAAAAATCACAAGACCTGGCATTTAAAAATGATGAGCTCGAAAAAATCAATCAGGTTGTGCGCTCAATAAATGCAGAAATACATTTTACTAACCTTCTCAACACCATGCTTGAAAAAACCAGAGTTATTAAAGGTGTTGAAAAAGCAACTGCATTGATACGTGAAAAGGACGCAGATAAATTCAAATTCACTGCCAGCTTTGGTTGGGACATTGACAAGATAGCAAGTGTAGATTTAACACTGGGTGAAGCAGAAGAGCGCTACCTTAAATATTCTGATGAGATATTTGAGGATATATTCTTTAAAAAGAAATTTAAACATCAACATAATAATGAAATTCTTGACAAACTCGAAGGGCCCAAGTCAATGATCATTATTGTGATAAAGGTTGAGAACAAAGTCGAGGGTTTTCTGATTCTTGAGAATATGAATAAGGAAGATGCTTTTGATGAGCAGGATTTCTCCTTTTTGAAGAACTCCAAAGAGCATTTGATCTCAGCATTCATTAAAACAAAGATCCTTCAGGACCTTCAGAATACTTTAGACAATCTAAAAGATACCCAAACACAACTGGTGCAATCAGAAAAACTGGCATCACTTGGTCAGTTAACAGCAGGTATTGCGCACGAAATCCAAAATCCTCTTAATTTCGTAAATAACTTTTCTTCCTTGTCGATCGATCTTGCTGATGAATTAAAAGAATATCTTGAGAAAGAAAAAGAGAATATTAACAAAGACACCATGCTTGACATCGAAGAAGTAATTGAAATGATCGAGAGCAATGTGACAAAAATAAACGAACACGGAAAGAGGGCTGAGAGGATAGTAAAAGGCATGCTTCAGCACTCAAGAGGATCCTCCGGTGAGTTTGAAGAAACTGAGTTTAATAACCTTGTATCCGAATACGTTAACCTTGCTTTCCATGGAATGAGAGCAAAAGATAAAAGCTTTAATACAGCTATCAATACTGATCTGGATCCTGATATTGGGAAAGTTAGAATTGTACCTCAGGACTTTAGCAGGGTTATACTCAACATCATCAATAATGGCTGCTATGCCGTTGATCAGAAAAAGAAAAAAACAGAAGGTGATTATTCGCCGGAAGTTAAAGTTAGTACAAAGAAAATTGGGGATAAGATCGAAATAAGGATACGCGACAACGGCACAGGTATGCCACAAGAAGTTATCGATAAGATCTTTAATCCATTCTTTACTACGAAACCTACCG
>JAIOTT010000151.1 GCA_021106655.1 Bacteroidales bacterium | reverse complement strand
AGGTATGTAAGATCCATTTACATCACCATAACAAAGTGCTTTAACAGTAATATGGATATCTGATCCTGAAACATGATAGGTATTTTCTTCAAATACCCAGTCGCCAGATGGGAAATTGCTGATCATAGCTACAAATAATTGTGCTATCATTAGAGCATCAACAGAATTTATATATCCTGATGTATCAACATCAGCAGCAGTAAGGCGTAAACCATATAATAATGCAGTCTGGACAAAATGATTCATAACGCTTAAAGCATCAACAGTATTTATCCCACCGGCAGCTTTTGTAGTATTAAAGTCCAGAGTATAATATGCATTGTCTGTTACTTCAAATCTGAAGTCTCCAATATTATCAGTATAGGTACTGTCAAGTATAGTATTGGTGCTATCTATCAAATATACAAATACACTATCCATAGGAGTTTGGGCTAAATTATCATAATGCAGATGTCCGTATAAAGTCAAAGGATTCTCCTGTACGATAATGGTTTTTTGATCACTTGCAGAGCACGTTCTGGTATCTGTAACGACTAAAGTATACACAGTTGTAGTATCCGGATCAGCAACCGGGTTTGCAATATTAGGGTTACTAAGGCCTGTTTGAGGTATCCAGGAATAAATATAAGGAGGAGTTCCTCCATGGACTACAGGATTCAGTATCACTGAGGAATCAGGAGTAATTGTATCCGATCTCCCTACATCAAGTTTTAGTAGCAGGTAAGTATAATTTCCATTTAGATATCTTTCTTTTTCAGGTATTGTTCCTGTATTTATTGATAATGGAATACCTATTGATGGCCAGTTAGGTGATGAACACCAATATTCAGGTGCTTGTTCAAGGAAATATGAAGTATCGGAAAGATTGTTTGTTCCGGAAGGAGTGATAGTTCCTTTTATATTATTTCCATGGCTAAAATGTCCGCTACCAGTGAGAGTAAATTGACCCATAAAAAGGCCACTACCTGTTACTTCATTACCCACAAAATTTTGCGTAGAAGTTTCTATAGAAGAGGTCGGTATGACAATGCCATAAAGTTCTGCCCTGTGCCTGAAAAAAGTATTAATTGGTCCTGATGGCCCCCAGTAGTGATCGATAAAAATATTCTGAACGATATTGCTTTCAAAAAGATTGGCATAGGCATAGTGCCCATGTAAAGAAATATCGCCAGAATAATCGCTTATGAGTTCACTACGATATGGATCTATAGAATAATTATAAGCAAACACATTTCCATTTGCTCCAACTTTTACCATCATTGCATGTCGAAGATGATTAAAAATATTGTTTTCAATCAGGCACTCATCTGAATGTCGATTCAGAGTAACCCCGTAGCCTCTCGTTCCACTTCCATCATACCAAAAAGCATGATGAAAATAAGACCCTGTAACTTCAATCTGAGTTGATACGTTTATCATCACATGGCTTCCTACACTTTTATTACTTTCAACTCCGTGGATCCAACATCTGCAGGCGTAATGAAATCCAATATTATATACGTTCCCTAAACCAGGATCATCCACTCTTTCAATATACAGGGACTCAATACCAACTTCGGTTTTCATATTTAATTTTCTCACCTCCGGATTAAGTAATGGGTCGTATTCAATTCTCAGTAGATTTTCAAGGAAGAGAGTGTCGCCTACAATATTAATTATTTTAAATATCTGCCCAACAGCATATTCAGCCCATGATGCAGGATTTGTATCCCATGATCCGTTCTCTTGCCTAATGTTTGCAAAATCACCAGGAGAAAACTGTGAAACATCCGAGACGACAATTCTATCAGAACCTTTATTGTATCCAGATAAAACTGATATATAAGAAGTTGACTGTGCTTTACTGACATCAATACAGCTCAAGGCATTCCCGTTCATATTAAAGATCAGTTTTGAAGAGTCTGAATGTACACCACGTAAAATGACACTATCAGGAAGGTCTATTACAGAGCTGATTAAATAGTCTCCGGTAGGGAAAAAGACTACACCTCTATTACCGCCGAAAGAATACACAGTGTTCATAATGGCAGTATGATCATCAGTTACTCCATCGCCAACTGCTCCATAATTTTTCACATTAGCAATATCTAAAGGATCAGGAATGCCGGCAGGATATCCGGTAATACTCCAGTCAACACGACGTGAAGGAACAATTACCTGATTAAATCCAATTGTTATAGTAAAGCACAATAGCAGTAAAAAGCTGAAAAGGCTTTTCATGAGGTCGAAGAATTAAGATGTATTTCTCCAAAGGTAGTAAGAATATTTGTACCCCAATTAATGGCTTCTTTGAAATTCTTCAAGGCCTTTATCTAAGAACTCAACAAACTTTGAGATATCTTTTTCATATGCCAATGGGCCTGAAAGTATATTTCCGTCTGCATCAACAACAACGTACAATGGTGTGCCGAGAGCCTTAAATCTGGTGATCATAAAATCCCTGTTTTGTTTTCCCATGGTCTTCATCACCTTACCATCATAATCTGATGTATACCATTCTGATTCTGGTAAAACAGTTGGATCGTCAGTATATAATTCTACCAGGACAAAATCATTTTTGAGTCTATTAAGTACTTCTTTATCCGCAAGTGTTGTGGCGTCCATTTTCTTACAGTTAGCACAAAAATGACCTGTAAAATCAATAAATATTGGTTTATTTAATTCTTTTGCACAACTTGCAGCCTGTTCATAATTAAAATAACCTTTTAATCTGTTTGGCCAGTGAAGTTTATCAGCATACTTAGGAGGTTCACAAATATTTGCAGTTGCTACAACGCTTGTTCCACCTGAATTTTCTTCAATAATTGCAGGGAGGTCAAATTTCTGCATCGACTGTGTTGGGAAAAATGGTGATACTGTTTGCAACTTAGCGCCAAATAAACCGGGAACAAGATATATTACGAAGGAAAAAACAATAACAACCAGGATCAAGCGCGGAACACTAATGTAAGGCAGGTCACTGTCGTGAGAAAACTTAATTTTTCCAAGTAAATAAAATCCAAGTAAAGTAAACAGAACTATCCACACTCCAATAAATACTTCTCTTGAAATACCCCATCCTAAAATATCATTAGGGCCAACCATAAATTTCATTCCAAAAGCAATGATCACAAATCCGAATACAACTTTAACTGCATTTAGCCATCCACCTGATTTTGGCATCTTATTCAATACGGAAGGGAAAAGTGCCAGAAATGCGAAAGGAACACCAAACCCAACAGAAAAACCAAACATGCCAACAAATGGCTTTAATAATTCTCCGCCGGCAGCCTCAACAAGTATGGTTCCAATAAAGGCAGCAGTACATGAAAAGGATACAAGAACCAGCGTTAATGCCATAAAAAAAGTACCGATCAATCCACCTTTGTCAACCTGAGAATCAGCCTTATTTACCCATCTGGCAGGCAATACAAGTTCAAACATGCCAAAAAATGACGAAGCAAAGAAGATGAAAACCAAAAAGAAAATAATGTTAGTAACCCAATGATTAACAATATTACCCATTGCATCAGGTCCGAATATGATAGTTAATGCCAGTCCGATAAATGAATAAATAAAAATTATCGATAAGCCATAAAAAAGTGCAAGAAATTTCCCTTTTGCTTTACCCCCCTGATAGTTCAGGAAAAAAGCAATATTCATTGGTATCATAGGGAAAACACATGGAGTAAATATTCCTGCAATACCCAGACCTAAAGCAAAAAAGAAAAATCCCCAGAGTGAAGTAGAAGTGCCATCCTCTCCAGGCTCTTCGGTGGCTGGGGAAGGGGAAGTAGCAGGGGAAGTAGCAGTAGCAGTGGCAGTATGTTCAGATTGAGCTTCTTCCTCAATTAGAGTATCATTACTTTCTGATTCCTCGCCTGCAACTGCTGCTGCAACTGCCACTTGTTTGTCTTCTTCTGATGAAGTTTCACTCTTTGCTCCATCCAAACTAAATTCAAAGTCATTATCGTAGGGGATACAGGTTTCATCATTGCATACCTGATAACTTACATTTCCTTTTATTTGAAAAGCTTCAGTTGATAATACTTTAATCTTTTTCGTAAAAGTTGCCTCTTTTGCGAAATAAAAAACATCAACACCGAAGATCTCATCAAACTCTTTTTTCGGTTTAGGAGATTCAGCTATTGTACCCAATGATTCATATTTAGTTGTATCTTCAAATACAAAAAGGGTTGACAGAGGACCTCCGGGAGGAAGGAATTGTGAATATAAATGCCAGTCGCTGTCAATTTCAGCTTCAAAGATCAAAGCAACTTCGTTGTTACTTAATTTCTCTGTGCTAAATTTCCATTTCACGGGACTTTCCGGCTGAGCAAATAAACTTAGATTAACTGATATTATCAGTGCAATTGTTAGAAATAATTTTTCGATTAGTTTTATCCTTTTGTTGTTCATTATATGTGATTTTAAAATAATTTGCAAAGATAATAATTAAATAAATATAGTGCCTTAAGTACTTAAAGTAATTAAACTTAAGGCACTCTAAGTACTCAAGGCACTTTAAGTACTTCTTCCTATTCCATAACCTTCAGCTGAATAATCTTTCGGGTATTCGGACCAATCTTAAACCTGTTATCGATCCTATAGCCAACAACCCAGACAATCTTACCTCTACTACAAAGCAGCCATGTATTTTCTTTATCGATCAATGAGAATTTATTATCAATAAAGAAATCACTGATCTTTTTCCTTGTTTTCATTCCAAGTGGATAAAAGAAATCACCCTTTTTCCATTTTCTGAACTCAAGAGGAAAGCTCAATTTATCAATGTCCAGGCAGGCTACCATCCTGCTAACAGGAATTTTAAGATCTTCTTTAATAAGAGATTTTGTTATTTTAATATTGAGCGGATTTTTGATAATTATATCTTGCTCATTAATGTAAATTGGCCCCTCTTCTTCTTTGCTTCTTTTTCTTCTTTTTGTTATTATTAGCATCTCACGATCTTTAAGCAGTCGATGCGTAGGTGAAAAGAATTGTTTTCCGGAAATATCATCCAAAGCTGCGACAATATCACAAACTATGGGAAAACTAAAGTTGTAAGGACTTAGAAATTCATATAAATACGTTTTTAATGGATAGAGTTTTCTAAGTAAGGGAATAGAGATTAACGTTTTATTAGGTCTTTTAAAAAATACTTTATCATTTTCTCTTTGGATTGCTTCTTTGTATATATGCTCAACCTCTCTGAATCGTTCGACGTTTTTATTAATTGTTTGATTAAATTCAGGATTTATCTTATGAAAAAGAGGAATAATCTGATGTCGCAATTTGTTCCTGATATATTTCACACTTTTGTTTGAACTGTCTACTCGAAAAGCAAGTTTATTTTCACTTGCATAATCCTCAATATCCTTGCGGTAGGTAAACATTAAAGGGTGGACAAGGGAATTGATTTTTGGTAATATACCATGTAATCCTGATATTCCGGTGCCATGCAGCAAATTAATAAAAAATGTCTCTACCTGATCATCAAGGTGGTGAGCAGTAGCGAGGTAAGTATAACTCTCTGTCTTCAGAACTTTTTCAAACCAATCATATCGCAATGTGCGGGCAGCCATTTGTATTGATATTCCATGCTCTTCAGCGAATTCTTTAGTTTTAAACTTTTTACAATAACAAGATACATTATACTTTTCAGAAATTTTTTTAACAAATACCTGATCAAGTTTAGATTCATCCCCACGCAGTTGAAAATTACAATGTGCAATACCAAAATTATAGCCGGCACGATGGAATAGATCTGTCATCACTACTGAATCCACACCTCCGCTAACAGCAAGCAATATCTTTGTTTTGGGCAAAAAGAGCTCT
>JAIOTT010000237.1 GCA_021106655.1 Bacteroidales bacterium | reverse complement strand
TCAGGCTTTCCTGGACACGTGAAGAGGTTGACGCAAAACTACAACAGATCATGAAAGACATTCATGAAACTTGTGTGAAATTCGGTAAACAAGCTGATGGTTTTATCGACTATCCTAAAGGTGCAAATATTGGTGGCTTCGTTAAAGTTGCTGATGCTATGCTCGCTCAGGGAGTTGTTTAACATCTCTTTAAACCAAAAAACAAAAAAGGCTTTGACATTTGTCAAGGCCTTTTTTGCGTTATAAACAAATAAGAATTAAAAAATCCATAGAAAATCACTCCCGCCTGTGTTTCCAGCATAGATTCAACCAGGAAATTAAAACTTACGATAATAATAAATAAAAAGTACAAAATATTATTGCTCCTTAGCGCAAATATTGCCGGCAGGATAAAAATCAATATCAGAACTAAAAACCCAATCACACCCAATGAAATAAAGATTTGCAAATACTGATTATGAGCATTCAATTTCAAATCATGAGCTGTAGAAATATCCTTACTACTATACATCTCCAATAAAGCATCTTTAACATCTCCCGTACCTGTACCAAAAAGGAAATTATTCTTTATTATATCGATTGAAGACTTCCATATTAATATTCGCTCACCTGTTCCTTCGCGGGTATCATTTTTTATGTTTTCACTATTAGCCATAACATCTGTAGCCTGCTTAAGACGTCCCAGAGATTGAGGAAATATGTTGAAGGATATCCAAAAGGCAAGTGTTATTCCAAATACCATAAGTAAAGCCTGAAAAATCTTTTTCCTTTGAAGAATGAAATATACAATATAAACTACAAAAATTATTGCAAGACATAAAATTCCGGCTTTTGAACTTAATAAAATAACAAAGAGAAAAAACCAGGCAATCATAAAAATAAATATGGACTTATAAGTTGATGCTAGCTTCTCCCACCTCTCAAATAAAATACAGAATAATATCGCAATAGCAAAATTCAAATACATTGAAAAATATCCAGGATGCAGAAAAACAGAAAGATGTGAATAATAAAATTCCTGAGCAAGATGAGAAGACTGAAACCTAAGGATTGATAGAACAATGCAAATTAAGGTGGCTATAAATGCACCGCTCAAAAATGACAAAAAAGTCCTGAAAACAAATCTTCTTTCGAAAGCCTCCGGGGCTATACTCGATAATAAGATTGGAAAAATAAGCAAAGAAAATTTCACTTCCAGATCAAATAATGCATATTTAAAATTATCTGTATGGAATAATCCAATTACATAAATTACATATAATATGATAAAAAGCAGGTTATTCTTGCGAATACGGTCAGACATCATTCTGGATATCTTTTCTTTGAAATTCCATTCTAATATCCAGTTAAGAAGAATCGCAGCAATAATCCAGGGAATGAAACGCTGGTATAATGGAATAAAAAATACAAGCGCCAAAAATAATATATTGTATATTTTCCGGTGAGTTTCTTGCTTAAATACAGACATTTAATCTAGCTGTTTACAAAAAGTCTTCTCTTGAAATATAAAAAATAAATATAAATAAAAAATAAATGCTTATTACAAACATATCTAAATTTACAAAGACAAAGCTGCAGCAAGGTGAAAACTTGTAAACAATCCAGTTTATTCATATATTTGCTGACAGCAAATAACTTAGTAAAAGCACCCGACTCAACTGAATTAGTTAATTAATTTCTTCCGTTTTCAAGCTAAAAACAATAGTCTTACACATTTTTTAAAGCAAATCAAATTATGAATAAAGAAATTGATATAATATCCTTTATTGGCTTTCTGACAAAAAAATATTTCAAACAGTTTATTATAGTATGTGTCTCAGCTTTTATTCTTGGAGGATTAAACTTCTATTTGACTAAAAATGATTATCGTCTACAACTTATTTACTCCTCTGAAAATGCAGATAAAGAAGTGCTTAACTTCCATTTCGAACAGTTAAATTTACAGCTGGCACAAAATGATCAATCCGGGCTCCCGGCAATTTTTAGTGAAATCTCAAAAGTTGAGATAGATACAAACAGTAACTTATTACATATTGACTTACTCCTCAGAAAAAAACAGATAAATGATTCGTTGACATCTAAATTTTCTGATTATATCAATAATCTCAAATTTATTGTGAGAACTCATAAAAGTCTTATGATTGAATACAAGCAAACACTGAAGTTTATCAATGAGCAAATCAAAATACAAAACTACAACAACGCTGAAGAAGAGGCGTCTACAAAAAGTTCGGTAATTTTATTTTCAAATAATGACAACCCTTATCTTGATCTCTTTGAGAAGAAGATTAAAATTGAACAATTCATGTCCAATGACCGCCTCATTAAAAATTATAATGAGAACTATTATATAGTAAAAGAAAAATCAATAATCATATTCTGGTTACTTCCAGCTTTCCTAATTATATTGATCTATATGAGTATTATTTTTATTGTAGGAGTAAGAATAATTGACAAATAGTTCCCGGTCTTATTATATATTACGAAGGTTACACAGATGATTGGCTTTTTAATTTTCATAACTACAATAGCTTTAATACCACACTACTTCTTGTTTGTTCCATTCCTTTATCTATTGCTTAAGAATTATAAGAAGATATTTCTTTCACCTGTAGATCTCAAAAAACTTGACATTAACATCATCATCCTTTTTTCAATTGGCATATTAAGTTTTCTAAACTTAGTTATTCATATTGGTCAGCTTGATTCAAGTGATAGTGTTTTTCCCTATACTTTTTTAATGTTTATTTCATATTTTCTGGCTAAATATATAAGTAAAGCAGATCTCAAAATACTAATAATATTTCTCTCCCTCGAAGCCTTCCTTGGAATAGTTGAATTTGCCTTAAATATCAATACTATTTTCTTGTGGGAAAGCTACTTCACAAAATATAATCCAACAGATCTGTTATATTTCAGAAAAGTTTTTGGATTAAGCGATAACTCCAGCTTCTTTGCTGAAAAAATTTTTATCGCAATCCTCTTAATCGATTTTTATAAACTCTTTTCAAAGAAGACCCGGGCAATTATGCTGCTATTGTTCTTTATCGCTACTGTTATTTCTTTCCAGCGAACAACAGTGTTATTAATAATATTATTTTATCTCATTAAATTATCACTGTATACAATTCATCAATTAAGACAAATAAAGCTAAATATCTCGTTAAAAAAAATAGCATCCAACTTTATACTTTCAGCTTTCGTTATTGCATTAATCATACTATTACTGAGTAAATCGTCAACAATATATACTCAGTTAAGCAAAGGCATGGATAGAATTGAGTTATCCGGTCGAGAGAAAATATGGAAACATTACCTCTCATTTATTAAAGAGAATTTAATTTTCGGTAATTTCTCCCAGAAGTATTATATTGATGATCGTGACAAAAGAGAATTGGTCCACGCACATAATTCATTTTTACAAGTATTAGCTTCACATGGGATTATAATATTTATGCTTTTTATATCTTTGATTTTTATAAATATTAATTCGAAAAATTTTATTTATGTCTCCATAATATTAATATTATCTTTATTTCAATATGCTGTTTTCTGGGGAGTCTCTTTCATCGACATCGCATTATTTATTTTCTTTGTAAAGATACCTGGAAAAGAAGATTAGGTCACTGCTTATGAATATCTTGCTTATAAATCATTATGCCGGTTCTGATATATTAGGAATGGAATACCGTCCATATTATTTATCCCGTGAATGGGTAATGATGGGTCATAATGTCACAATCCTTGCAGCTTCCTTTGCACATATCCGCTCCATTCAAATTGATGTAAAAAGGAATTTCCAGGAAGACATTCATGAAGGCATCAGGTATGTATGGATTAAAACCCCTAAATACGAAGGTAATGGTTTTGGACGAACCCGAAATATGTTTACTTTTATTGCTAAGCTTTGGGTCAATGCAAAAAAGATATCAACGACTTATAAGCCGGACCTTGTTATAGCCTCATCAACTTATCCTTCCGACAATTATCCTGCACACAGGATTGCAAAGATATCTTCTGCAAAATATATTTATGAAGTCCATGATCTATGGCCTTTATCACCAATGGAGTTAGGTGGAATGTCAAAAAATCATCCTTTTATCCGCATGATGCAGCATGGCGAAAACTATGCATATCGCCATGCTGATAAGGTTATCTCAATTTTACCAAAGACTAAGGAATATATGCAATCTCATGGTCTTGATCCGGAAAATTGGCATTATATTCCCAATGGTATTTGTGATGAGGAATGGGAAAATACTACAGATATTGAGGAGAAAACTGAAATACAAATTAATAAAATAAGGTCGGAAGGGAATAAGTTAATTGCCTATACCGGCAGTATTGGCATTGCCAACGCTCTCGACAATTTCATACTGGCTGCAGAACAGCTATCAAATAAAAAAATAGCATTTTTTATCGTAGGACACGGACCTGAAAAGGACAGACTAATAAGATTATGCAATAAGAAAAAGCTGAGTAATGTATATTTCCTTAAAGCTGTGCCAAAAAGAAGTATCCCGAAGCTCCTGGATATGTTCGACATTTTATACATAGGATTACAACGCCAGCCATTATTTCGCTTTGGGATCAGTCCAAATAAATTAATTGATTATATGATGTCAGGCAAAGTGGTGATACAGGCAATTGACGCAGGGAATGATATTGTAGGGGAAGCCGGTTGCGGTATAAGTATTGAAGCTGAAAATCCTGAAAAGCTTATAGAGTCAATACTTGAGCTCGTCAGTAAAAGTAATGAGGAATTATTACAAATAGGCACTAATGGAAAAGCATATGTGCTCCAAAATCATTTGTACAGCAAATTAGCAAAGGATTTTATTGATGTGATTTAATGAGTTGCGGGTTACGGGTTGCGGGTAAGTACGGTTTGGAGTTCTGAAAATAAGACAGAGGACGCAAGATCTTATCAAATACAAAAAACTGGATTAAGACAAAATCTTTATCATTGTTAACCAATGCAAAAAGCCTGTCTCTGTCATATAAAACCGGATTACCTTCCAAATCAACTTCTACTTCAGAGGAGTATTTGTGAAATGTTTTCACGGTAATTTCTTCACCTGATGTATTGGTGAGAGTTAAAATATGAAATGGCTGGGAATTAATTATTGAATCCTTAGCTGCAATGTCTAATTTATTGAGTAATGCTTCAAACTTAATATTATCAAAAGAAGTAAAATAATCCAACACTTTTAAAGTATCAAAATTTTCAATGTGTTTATTATTGATCATGGAGCTTAATGAAAAAGTTTTGTTATCATTATTTAGAACAACATAAGATTGCCCGGGATTTTCAGAAAATTCAAGTTTAACAGATCTTATTTCGGAAAATCTCTGGTTGAATATTGTGTGGTCTCTCCAGTCCGCTTCCAGAGCGGAGTATCTTATTGAGATAAATCCTCTAAAACCCGGTATATAAGTAATGAATGGGACACTTGAGTGCTCCATGAGCATATATGTTCCTATATTATTCTGTGTAGCTCCGCCAATGTAATAGGTCTTAGTTAATTTTTCGCGTGAAAATAACTTTATCCAATTAAAAATATTGATTCGGTATACATGTTGATAAATCTCAATTTTTACAGAATTTGCAGCTAAACGTTTTATTACACTATTATGTGAAGCTTTTGATACAGGCTCCAGAACTGAAACTTGCAAGAGTGTTTTAAGTAAAATATTTACTGCATCCTTTCTGGTCGAAAATTTATCATTTAGTTTCCAGTTAGCTGATAGTTCCCTGCTGAGAGTAACTTGATTATTTGCTTTATCAGTAATAAATATCTTACTAATGTTAGATGTATCCTGAACAGCAAAATCCCGTATTTCTCCCTTAAATGTATTTCCCGAATTTGTCAGTATAAAAAGTAAAGCAATAATAGCCAGTACAATAGTAATAATAATTATCAGCTTGTTTTTCTTCATTTGCAAAATATTGATTTATAGCCTTGCTTAAATTTGATTATGATTTTACGGAATTCTTAATCTATAAGCCATAAAAACAAAAACTCAAAATTAACGATTTTTTTGACTTTCCCACTTTTTGACTTTCTATAAACAAACAAAGGAGACTGAACCAGCCCCCTTTGTAGAAAAATTATTCCCTTAATGATTATTTATTCACAACCATCATACGGGTCTGTACGAAGTTGCGGCTCTTACCTTCAACATCTATCTTATACATATATACTCCTGAAGCTAAGGCTGATCCATCAAAGTCAAGCTTATAGCTACCCTCACTTTGTTCTTCATTTACCAGTACTACTATTTGTTATCCCACAAGGTTAAACACACTAAGTACAACTTTTACTGTCTCAGGTAGTCTGTACTCAATAGTAGTAATATTATTGAACGGATTAGGATAGTTATTGCTCAGTGCATAATCGTTCGTTGAAGCAACCAATCGGGGCATTGTCAGTTTCACATTATCAACCATCACAGCACTTCTGTCAGCAATTTCACTTCTTGCATTCAGATCAAAGTTCTTGTCAGCTGCATTAGCAAAGGTCGTTAATCTCAGCTTCATTATGAACAATGATTCATTTGCTTTTAGTGATATTGGCTCTAAGTTATACCATGATATCCTCAATTGACCATCTTTAGCTGAATACATCAGTTTATCTGCATCACCCTTAGTCATGCTAACACCAATAATTTCTACACCCACTGGGTAATTCATGATGAGGGAGATAGCTCCTGCTTCAAATGTAGTTTCGGTTGAAACCGGAACGTCTACTTCTTCATATGAATTTAATTCCAAGATACCCTGAGTGCTCAAACTAATTGATGGAGTAATCTTAACAGTTGATGGCACATAGCTTGCATTAACATCACCGAAGCATAATGCTGCTACATCATGTCCAAGAATAGTTCCATTTGCTGAGTTAAGTAGTATAAGGTCATCATCATCAAAGATCCAGTCTCCGGCAGGGAACTGATCTATTACATTGATGAAACGCTGCTGTACATACAAGGCATCCAGTGTATTAACATAGCCGGTAGCATCCACATCAGCTGCATCAAGGTTGAGACCTGAAATTTGATTCATATTTACAAAGTGATGCATAATTGCAAGGGCGTCTGTTGAGTTAGCTCCACCCCATGGTCTATTTGTGGTTGCCAGCATATGATACTGATCACCCGGTATATTGTTGAAAATATAATTACCACTTAAGTTAGCCTGCGCTGTAACGACTGTTGTATTATTCGTATTTGTTAGATTCAGCACAGTATTAGCTATAGGTGTGGCAGCCGGGCTATTATAAACAACCTGGCCTCCAAGGGTAAATGTATTTACAACGATTACATTTATATCATCAGAGCCGGTACAGCCATTAGCATCAGTTATAGTTACCACATAGTTAGCTGTTCCAGTCACTAAAAATGTCTGGTTTGTTGAGCCATCACTCCACAAATAGCTTGCCCAAGGACCTGCATCCAAAATTAAGCTTGAACCAACACTAATTGTAGTATCATTACCAAGGTTTACCTGTGGAGAAGGTATTACTGCTAACCATACGGTATTACTGACAGTCGTTCCACAAGCATTTCTTATATGAACCTCGTAGAATCCTGCATCAGCTAATGTAACTGTATCAATTGTCAGGGTCTCAGTTATACAACCATCAGGTAATTCAATACCATTCTTGTACCAAATGTAACAATGTGGACCTGTAACATCTGCTACAACAGTAAAGCTTGCACTTGAGTTCTCACACGCAGTCTGACTTACAGGTTGGCTAATAATTATTGGTGGGAGCATCACAACCAGTTGTGCATTGTGAGTAGTACGTGTACCACAAACATTAGTCGCAACACACGTATAGTTGCCATTGTCTGTAAATGTGATCGGGTCAATAATTAAAACTGTATCTGTTTCTCCCGGTAATATTACACCATCCTTATACCATTGAAAGGTCATTGGGGTAGTTCCCTGGGTGGTTACACTAAACACAACTTGTTCACCTTCACACAGCTCTGTATGCAGAGGTGGTTCATCAACAAATATTGGTTTGAAGGTAACTATTATTTCAATGGAATCCGATGTAATTGTACCACAATAATGATCAATCTCACAGTAATAATATCCCGCATCAAAATGTCGTAAGGAATCAATTACAATCTTATTATTGGTTTCTCCCTGTAATGCCAGGCCGTCATGGTACCATTGCAAACTTGGGGCTGGATATGCACTAACATTTAGCTCCAATTCAAGGTATGTACTTTCACATTGAGTGATATTAGTTGTTTGTGATAATATTACAGGTGGAACAAAAGCAGTAATTGTAACTTCATCACTATCCGAACAACCATTTGCATCTACTACTGTTACAGTATATATTGTTGTGACTGTTGGACATACATTTATTGATGCATCTGTATCTCCGGTACTCCATGTATAGTCAACTCCTCCTGTAGCAGAAAGTGAAGCACAAACACCTGGGCCTACACAAATGGTCTGTTGTGGTCCGGCATCGGCTATAGATAGTGGATTAACAGTAACAGTTACATCATCAACATCAGTACAACCATACTGGTTTGTTACTATTACTGTGTATGTAGTAGTTGAAGTTGGACAAACATTAATAATAGCATCTGTAGCGCCTGTATTCCATGCATAAGTGCCACCTGATCCTGCACCTGCAGCTGCCAGATCTATACAAGCTCCAATACAAAAGGCAGTATCTGATCCTGCATTAGCAACCGGATTAGGATTTACGGTCACACTTGCATTATCACTTCCTGTACAGCCATTGAGATCCGTTACTGTTACTGTGTAGGTTTCGCTTGTTGTTGGGCAAACCACAATTGAGTTTGTTGTAGCGTTATTGCTCCACATGTAGGTACTTCCGGCAGGAGCAAACATTGTAGATACCGTAACACATTCACCTTCACAGATAGTTGCATCCGGACCTGCACTAACTATTACGGATGAAGTTATCAGGATAAAAATAGTGTCGTTAGTACACTCAGAAGGCAATGGAATACCATTATCACAAACAGAAACAACTGCCATATCAAAACCAACATAACCCGGATTTGGGATATATGAATAGTCTCCGTTTACAAGAATAGTAAACACACCATTAGCTGGTAATACAACAGCTGTTGTACTTACAAACAAACTTGTACCATCCGGATCATAATCACCATTTGCCAATACATTGCCTGCGATACTTCCATCACTACATACTTGTACTACTTCATTAAAAGTCACAGGTGGATGGTTAACAGGGAATATGGTGATATAAGATGTTGCTGTATCACATGCTGTTGGTGTTCCATCATCACATGCAACATAAATAAACTGATCAGGTCCGCTGTATCCCGGATCAGGTACATAAGTAAATGTACCATCAGGATTCAGTGTCAGGGTTCCGTTTGCAGGTACTGATACCAGACTAACACTCTGAGTATTACCCTCAGGATCATAATCATTGGTCAATACATTTGATGACAAAGGAGTATCTTCATTTGTTCCATATCCATCATCAACAGCAACGGTAGTATTTGTTCCATTGGTTTTTAAAATTGTTAAAGTAACAGGAACATTTACACATAATGATGGCATTCCGTCGTCACATAACTCATATACAAAGCTATCTAATCCTTTAAAGCCAGGATCAGGAATATAGATGTAGGTACCGTCAGGATTAATTGTCAATGTACCATGAGATGGAGCTGACACTGGTGTTGGATTGGTAATAAGTGAATCTCCATCAGGATCAAAGTCATTTGATATGAGACCACCAGTAATTGGTACACCGGGGGCTCCAACTGTATTATCAGGGTTACCCACAGGTGGTCGGTTAGTTATTGGAGAAATATCTATGACACTAATCTCAACTGTTGCCTGGCTACAGGCCTGTGGGACACCATCATCACAAACCTCGTATACAAAACTATCTGTGCCTGTAAAGCCGGGATCAGGTGTATAAGTATAGGCTCCATCTGCATTCAATACCAAAGTACCGTTGGATGGCCCTGATACCGGTGTTGTGTTAACAGTCAGGTTATCTCCTTCAGGATCTGAATCATTAGTCAATATATTTCCACTGGCAGGTGTATCAATAAGTGTATTATTGATATCATTGATAGCTACCGGTGGATCGTTAATAGGGAAGACTGTGATATAGCTTGTTGCTGTATCGCATACTGCCGGTGATCCGTCATCACATACAACATATACAAACTGGTCAGGTCCGCTGTATTCAGGATCTGGCACATAACTGAAGGTTCCATCAGGATAGAAAGTAAGTGTTCCATTGGATGGGCCAGATACCAGGCTTACACTCTGGTTATTTCCTTCCGGATCATAGTCATTATCCAGGACATTACCTGCCAGTGGAGTATCTTCATTAACTCCATAGCCATCATCTACACCAACAGTGGTATTTGTTGGTGAAGGTAATATGGTTAAAGTAACAGGAACATTTA
>JAIOTT010000383.1 GCA_021106655.1 Bacteroidales bacterium | reverse complement strand
TGTATGGCGCTAAAGCAACGGAATTACTTCTGCCGGATAGTGTTGACAGGGTTGAGTTTTGGCATGAAATACTTGAAGCTGAACAGGGTAATGCCGAAGTGCTTGAACAACTGGGTAAAGCATGCTTATACAAGGACAGTGTTAATATGGGTATTAAGTATTTGGAAGAAGCAATGAAAGCTAATCCTGAAAAGGATATCTTACTTCTGGATATTGCCAGATATTACCTCATGTCGAGCCGGGGCGATTCATTGAAAACAGAATTATTTTTACCCGATGCAGAAATAATGATTAACAGATATCTGGAAACAGAACCAATTAAGCCCCTTAAAGCCTATGCATATTCCATCATGGCCTGGGTTAAAGATGGTTTAGGCGAAACAGAAGAAGTCGAAATCATGCGTGATATGGCTACTGAAATTGATCCGAATGTTTCAAAGGCATTTGGATTGCCACCACTAGTACTCTTTGCAAGTCCTGAAGAAATTTCTCATTATTATGGATATTTCTCACGACCGTTTTAAGAAAGTCGGCAGCAAGTAAGGGACGACATCCCCGAAGATGAGGGGATGTCGTCCCTTACTTAACTGATACTGATATGAACGAAGAAGAAAGATTCAATAATAGATACAAAGAAGGTAACATCCCCTGGGACATTGCCAAACCTGATTGTAATCTTATTGAAATTGTAAGGAATACACCAATAGTAAAGTGCAAAGCTTTGGATATTGGATGTGGAACTGGTGATAACGCTATTTGGCTTGCGAAAAGTGGTTTTATCGTAACAGGAGCTGACACTTCGGAAGCTGCTATCATATATGCAAAGGAAAAAGCTCTTAAAAATGGCGTTAGATGTGACTTTATAAAGTCTGATTTTCTTGAGGATGATATTGAAGCTAAGCCTTTTGATTTTGTATTTGACAGGGGATGTTTTCATTCGTTTGATACTGATACTGAAAGAAGGAAGTTTGCTCAGAATGTCGCTGCTGTCATTGAAGATGGAGGATTGTGGTTAAGCCTGATTGGTAGTGCTGACGATCCACCCAGAGATTCAGGGCCACCACAACGAAGTGCAGGAAACATTATTAAAGCAGTTGAGCAAGATTTCGAAATTCTTTCCCTTGTTTCGGGACACTTCGATTCAAATAACCCTGAACATTCACGTGCATGGATCTGTTTGTTTCGTAAACGTTATTAGATAATTTAATAAAAGAACCAGGGGACGACATCCCTTGTTGAAGTGTGGTTGTATTTCTCTACTCGATTAAATGCTTTTTTTTGACAAATGAAGCATTATCTTTTCAAAAAGCAATTCTCTATTAATTGGTTTCACAATGTAATCGTTACAGCCTGCTTCAATTGCTTTTTCTTTGTCGCCTGATAATCCATAGGCTGTTTGGGCAATTATTATTACATCCTGATTAAATTCTCGAATCTTACGGGTAGCTTCATAACCGCTAATGTCAGGCATTTTTATGTCCATTAATATTATATTCGTTTCAGGGTTCTCCCGGAATTTATCTACGGTTTCTTTTCCTGTTTTTATGTATGTGATTTTGTGGAATTTGTTATTTAAAATAAATTTAAAAAGCAACTGACTGTTTTCATCATCTTCTGCAACAATTACAGATAAATTATTTAAGGATACTTGTTGAATTTTATTTACGCCACCCTCAGTATCACTTTCATTTGTGCTTTGCTTAGTGTATGGAATGCTGAAGATAAACGTAGAACCGAGACCTTCTTCAGATGTTACACTAATGTTTCCCCCCAGTATTTCAATATAAGATTTAGAAATTGCAAGCCCCAGGCCAGAGCCTTCAAAAACTCTTGTATCTTCAATATCGGCTTGTTCGAAACGGTTGAAAATCGCGTTTTTTCTATCCGATGGTATCCCTATTCCTGTATCTTTTACATAAAATTCCAGTTCCTCAAAATTACTCTCTTTTTTTAATGAACATCCAAGACAAACATTTCCATGTTTGGTAAATTTAATAGCGTTTTTAATCAGGTTTGTAAGTATTCCTTCCAATTTGTATTTGTCGGTAACAATGATAGCTTCCTTGTCCGAAAGTGTGGGTTTATAAATCAGTTCAAGCCCTTTTGATTGAGCCTCAGAATTAAAAAACAGATACTGTTCATTAAGTATATTGTTTACTGATACTTCAGATTTTACAACTTCAACCTGTCCTGCCTCGATTCTCGAAATATCAATGATATCATTAATTGTATTCAGCATTCGGTTACCACTTTTATCAATAATCTGTATGTATTTGTCCATTTCCTCTCCGCTAAGATGGGGTTCTTTCAACAGGCTGGTAAACCCTAATATCCCATTCATGGGAGTACGGATCTCATGGCTCATATTCGTAAGGAATGCACTTTTCAGACGATCGCTCTCTTGTGCTTTCTCAAGAGCTGATTTTAAATCCTCCTCAAATTTTTTCCGTTCAATTGAAATACTTATCTGGTGGGAAATGAATTCAAGCATTTCCTTGTCCGATTCATTATAGGCGTTTTTATCAGTATAACTTTGAACAGCAAGAACACCGGTTACTTTACCTTTGACTTTAAATGGTACTCCGAGCCAAATCTCCGAATCTGAACCAAAGTTTTAAATGTCTCCGTTTTTTTCGAGAATTGTTACTTACTCTTTTGTAGCTAACAATGATCTATTAGTTCTTATCACATAATGACATAAAGTTTTTCCTGCCGGAAATGAAGTAATCGAATCATTTTCGTCTTTAAAAAACGGTAATGAAATTATATCTGTTTTACTGTCGTAAAGAGCAAAATAAAAGTTTGTTGTATCGATGATTGTATCAAGTTCTTCATGAATCCGCTTGGTTAATTCATCAAAACTTTCGGTTGTAATAACTGCATTGGAAATATTATATAATACTTTTTGAATTTGTTCGGCAAGCTTGCGTTCTGTAACTTCCAATCTCAAATTTTTGGAAGTTTCGTTAAGATCGGATAAAACTGATAAAGTGGCTATTCTTTGTTCTTCACTTTTTTGAAATTGCTTTTCAAGTTCTTTAGATTTTTCTATAATTTTTTCTTCCGACAGTTTGCGTTCTGTGATATCACGATTACTGCCACGAACCCCAAGATTTACACCATTCTCATTATAAACCGTTTGGCATATATGCCCAATCCAACGTTCTTCACCACTTTTTGTGATAATACGAAAATCAATAGCATCAATTTCAGTTTTATCAAAAGCATTGTGTTTATGATTTTTCCAAATATTAACATCATCCGGATGAACAATTGATGTTAATAATCCAGGTTTTTGCTTGAACTCATTTGGGCTGTAGCCTGTTATACGTTTGCACGATGGCGAAATGTAAATAAATTCATCTTGTGGATTTATCCAATATTCCCAGTCCTGAGTGAAATCGGCAATGGTATGGAATTTCTCTTTGTTTGCTTTTAATGCTTCTTCGGCTTTTTTGCGATCTGTAATATCTCTTACGGATGTAACTCTGACATTTTTCCCTTCATAATTATATATTTTCCCGTGAAATTCGCCGTAAAATCTTGAACCGTCTTTTTTCTGTGCAATTGCATCATAAGGTTCTTCGTAGCCGGAAAGTATATTTTGACTAACAAGTTCTTTGCTTTCCGGTGCAATAACATCAGTTCCAAACATTCCCATCAGTTCATTATATGAATATCCGAATAATTCACTTGCGCGTTGGTTTGCTTCAATACAAATTCCTTTGTCAGAGAAAAATATTGCATCGATTGAAATATCGGAAAACGCATTTAAGCGATTTTCGCTTTTTTGTAATGCATCTTCCGCCTTTCTTTGTGCTTTTGTAATCTGCCTTGCAAAGATAATAGTGATGATTAATGCAATTATAAAAATCGATATTTCAAAAAACACAATCCTATTATAAATTATATTTGATTGGGACAAAATAGATTTAATTGGCACTTCAACAATAACACCCCAGTTGGTAGATTCAAGGAGAGTATAGGAACCATAATAATCTGCTCCTTCGTGTGCATGTTTCATAGGGATATCTATTTCACCATTTAAAAAACTTTGTATAAAATCACAATCCAAACTCAAAGATAATGGGCCTTCCTTTAGGGCATAAAGATCAATACCTGAATGTGCGACTACGATACCTTCATTACTTATAATACATGCAACCCGGTCTTTTGCAAGAGGATAATCTTCAACTCTTTTTATTATGTCTGCAAGATCCATTCCTCCCATCAAAACACCTACTCTGTCCCCTGATTCTGATTCGATGGGGATACATATTGAGAAAGCAATTAAATTTTCGTTGGCATAATAACGTGGCGATGTGAAATGGGTTTTGCCTTCATTAAAAGGAATGCTGAAATACGGCCTATCGGCATATATTTTTTTGGCAAAATCGGAAATATCTTTTATTGTCCCACAAACAAACCGTCCTTCGTGGTTCATTACTGCAATAGAAGATATCCGCTCTGAAATTATTTCTTGTTCAAGAAGGATGTTCTGCATGGCGTTAATATCCATATTACGAAATCCGGGGAGTGTGCTCATTCGCTGAAGCCTGTCTTTTATTCTATTCAGGCTTACATCCAGTTCTCTTGCAATATTATTGGCTATCTCGTCCTGATAAAGCTTGGTATTTTCAATTTCCCGATTGCGGATGTATGGTATTCCATAAAATATTTGAACAACCATTGATGCTAACAATATCACTGTGAATAGAGATATTAGTTTAAATCTCCATCTTTTGTTTTTCAGTTTCATAATATTTCTATTTATTTTTATACTTACTTCTCATTAAACCGGAATTTCATATTTCGGTTTTTGCCCTGTTTTTGCAAGAAGTTCATTAATTTCTTT
>JAIOTT010000486.1 GCA_021106655.1 Bacteroidales bacterium | reverse complement strand
TGTAAATGACGGGTGATATAAAACAAGTAATAATAGCCATGACCAAAAAACATGAATTGATAGCAGGTGAAATAACTCCCAATTCAAGCCCAATTTGCGAAGCAGCAATAATAAGACTTAAGCGGGATGCCATTAAAAATCCCCCTGATACAGCTCTCCTTGTCCCAAATAATCTGACCCAAAGTAGTGAAGGTATCAACTTCACTGCAAACAATGTTATTAAAAGTAAAATCAGGAAAAGGTGTAGTGAATTATCCAATGTTGTCAGAGCTTTGGGATCAAACTGTGCACCTACCATTATGAAAAACACAGGTATAAAAAATCCATAACCCATACCATCCAAATTAAGAATCAGCAATGAGCGCTCTTTGTGAAGAAAGAAAGAAAGAAGCAAACCACATAGAAATGCGCCTAATAACACAGCTTCTTTGTCAATAAACTGAGCAACAACTACGAATATGAAGATCAGCAGCAAAGTGCCTCTTATTTGAATTTGTGATGCTGCATGTGATAATTGGTAGGTGATCTTCTTAAAAAAAGAAATTCCTTTCAGGCGATTACCAACACGGTAAAAAACAAAGAACAAAATGAATAATAGAAATATCAATAGAATATCTATTTCAAGCCCGTTTTTAATTATGAATGCTGTGTAAGTGAATAATATTATACTAAGAATGTCAGCAATAGCGGCTGATACAACTATCATCTGGCCAAATCTGCTGCTGATCTCACCATTGTTTTTTAGGACTGGAACAATGATTCCAACAGAAGTTGTAACCATAATCAGTGAAAAATACCAAGTATTTTTTGTTTCAACTATCCCTGAAAGTAAAATTGCGGAACCATAAGATAATAAAAGAGTTATAACGAAGATAAGTAGTCCGACCAAAAGAGGGTTTTTAAGAAATCGTGCAATAGAAAGTTTTTTTCTTGGAAAGGATGAAATTATTTGATCAACATCAATTTCTAGCCCACCCAGGAACATAAGGAAAATAAAACCTGTAAGGGCAAGAAATTCAAGAATAAATGTACTTTCAAAAGAATATGAATCCAGAATATAGTTTCCAATAAAATATCCTGCAATAATCTCAACAATAACAATTGGAACTTTTGAAATTTTTACAACAGATAATAGCATTGGAATTAACCATGCCGTTGCTATTACAATCAATAATGGAAAGTAATCAATATCAAAAGTAATATTCAATCCTATGAAATAATCTCCCATCAATATTTATTAAAAATCCTTTCTCAAATATAGGAAAAATATTGGAAGGTTCTATTTTTTTTGGATTTCCGGATTAATTATCTTAAAAAGTGCTACCAAGCCTCGGGAAAAACCTTTTGTATTCACCCCTTATATAAAATGGGAAGTTAAAGAAATTATTATTGTTAATGCTTATACAAGAACTGGCTATTACTAATAAATGCTTACGAAAGAATTCTCCCGGGAACATTATCAGATAGGTTATTGTATGTTTATTTATAGAAAATTCTTCAGGATTTGCATAATAGGTACTACTTGTAAGCTCACCTGAACAGGCAGGAATACTCTGTGCTTTAACTCTTAAATCTTGTGGAACTAATATATCAGAACAAATCTTTATATATTCCAGCTCAAAATGTATTAGAAGATGATTATATATTTTGACATACAATTTAATTAGATAACTATCATCCTGATAAATTCTTTTTAGAACTTTATGAGTATTATTTGAGTAATTTGCAGAAAAATCACCTGAATAGTCCCAGCTAAAGATCCTGTCATTTTCTTCACTTATTAAAATTCCGCTAACAGTCTCTCTTTTATCAGAAATGTTATCCGGGTTACTATCGAAAAATTTTGACGAGAATATGTAAAAACCGGTAATCAATCTTTCATAAATTATAATACTCCGTATATGATCATTTTTAAGGCTATTTATTTTCACACTACTATTTTTTACCGGCATTTTCAACTTACTAACTGAATTAACATACAAAACACACTTATATAGAGGCCTTAATAAGCATTTCAGAGATTTCTCCAAATAGCTGCAGATATCCAAAAAAGTTAAATTGATACAATGATAAAATTGCATTACAAGACTTCTGTTTGATATTATTTCATTCATTAAAATTGTATTTAGTTATTAAGTTTAATGTTTTATATTAGAAGGTTAATTACTAAATAGCACTACTAAAACAACTCAAATATAAATACAATATTATCTATATATACAGTTGATATCAAGTAAATTAAGCAAAAGATTTAAACTTAAATCATATGTTTAATTTTCTTAATTTATATTTGCTTAACTAAAATTCTATTTACTTAATATTTTAAGTTTATGCTTAATTATCTTGCTTTTTATGCTTAAATTGTTTACTTTTACGTTTTATTCTTTATGAGCCTATGTCATTAAAATATTCTTTTAGCGGTATTCCTATTATAAATATTCTGAAATTGATACCTTCAATCATTCCGGGATTAGAGAAAATATTGTCTGTATACTATTGTGTTGATACTGCTGGATTAAGAGCTATGCTTATTAATGATACTGATGAGAATGAAATTGAGGAAATAAGCATTCCTGAGCGATCATTTTTTGATGAATTGAGGAAAAAGAAGCATACATTTTCATGGCATAATAAAGATGAACTCCCATTCCATATCCCAAAATCCATTGACAAACAAATAGATATGTTTGTATTTAAGGATATTGTTCTACTTATTAGAGTCCTAAGCCCAGGGGATAATTTAAATGACCTTCTTTTTCTATATTTTAAAGAAAACGTTAATTATTTTGGAATAAGGAAGAGTAACAAGGCCATTGATCCTGAAAACAAAATTATTATTGGCAATATACTCTATAACACAATTAACACGATCTATAAAAAAGATGCTGCAGATACTACTGTATTTATTGAAGATAAAGTAGTAATGCAGTCAATCCTTAAAAGGTCAAGAAATCAGAGGAAGGAATACAACAATACTCTTGAGATGTATGGGCAGAGTATTATCAACCTTTTTGAAAAGTACCTTCTGGAGATATCAAGAAGAAAATCCATAGATTTTATCTTAACAGAGGGAGCTAAAAAAGAGATAAAGAATTATTCAGGTGATATAAGCAAGTTAAAACAAATAGTTGGACAGGCAGCATTGGAGGCAGAAACTATTAACATGGATGAAAATGTGAAGCAAATAAAAATTGATGAGTGTTTCATAGATCTGGACCAGAATGAAGAAGATTTGACATTAGCATCTGATATTCCTTCAATGCGTGAAAACAGATATTACAAAACAAGAGTATTACTTGATAAGCTTGAGGGTGCAGTATTAAAGCTAAAGAATGAGAATCTTAAAATTACAGGCACAAATGTTGGGAAGGCTTGTCCTGTAGCTATCTCCGCCCCTGCTATATCTGATGCTTTAAAAAAGCATCGTAAAAGGATCATACAATTGATGCAAGATAATCCTGATAATTGGTTATTATTAAGAAAAGAGTTTCGTCCACTTAAAAATATACTTGTTACCCAAATATCTATTAGTGCTTAGCTAGTATAGAGTATTGAGTATGTTTTATTCAACCGGGAAAAATATTTGTGTGACCCATTTACTTGTATCTGGTTCTAAAGCAGGATCAGTTAAATACACTTCCCAAGGATAACCAGAAGCCACTTTAGAGTTCTCTTCATTGTATTCATTAATCTTCATATAAGTGACTCCCACAGATTCATAATTTCCGTAATGGTAAGTAGTAACAACTTTACCTCCTGGTGTTTCAGTAAAAAATATTCTATCTTTACCATCCACTTTTTCAGCGACAGGAAAACCTGCTTCCAGTACTATAGGTGCTGTAGTGTCCCAGCAATAATATACTGCATAAGGCGGACCTGAAATTTCGATTCCAGCTTCCAACATGTATGATTCAAGCTCAGTATATAATTCGAGCATTTTATCACCAATATGGTACATATCAACTGAATCCTTAATAGCGAGTGAAAGCTGTGGTTCTACAAATGTTTCAGTAATTTCAACTTCCATATCTATAGCAGGTAAATTCTCACAATATTCTTTAAGATTTGACAAACCTTTATCAAGATATGGTTTCATCATTACATCCATAACGCACCCCATGTATGCTTCGAACGGATATGAAAGATTATCCATATCAAAATTCCATATAACTTTTACTCCTTCATCAGTTTCTTCAAATAACAAGGAACCTCTGGCTTCTCCTTCTCCATCAAATATTAAAGAAGTAGATATTTTTTCATAAGGAATGCTCTCCACAATTGTTAAATTTCCACTACCATCTTCCATGTCCCACAAAGATTTTGCTCCAACACCTTCTTCAGGGCCTTCATATGTTGTTATCATATTAGGATCATCTTCGAGGAAAGGCGACCAATTGTCCCAACTTTTTAGATTGTTCACCTGTTTAAAAATAACTTTTGCAGGTGCATCAATACTGATTGAACTTTCAGTGTGAACATTTTTGGGTAGAAATAACCCAACGATCAAAAGCAATACTACTATTGCCACAATGATCAGGATAATAATTTTCAGTGCTTTCATTTGCTTAGGTATTAATTAGTAATTGAAACAAAGATAATTCAAACTCATTAAAAATCAAGTATTCTGAAGGATATTTATGCAAAAAGTATTAATTTATTTATTAGGTTAATCCCTTACACACCTAACAGAATAGCCGCTACCCTTGTAAGTGTTGAACCTGTTCACACCGGCGCTAACGTAGCCCAGGTAACGGCCCTGCGCGTTACTACTACTGTACTCCATTGAAGACCA
>JAIOTT010000171.1 GCA_021106655.1 Bacteroidales bacterium | reverse complement strand
ACTTTTCTTCTCTAGCTGAAGAAGTAATGGGTAAAAATGACACAGAAGGTTTAAAAGAATAATGTATCACAATCCGGTATTACTAAATGAATGTATTGATGGATTAGCTATAGATCCCAAAGGGATTTATGTTGATGTTACATTTGGTGGTGGTGGACATTCTCTCCAAATATTAAATAAACTCACTTCAGGAAAACTTTACGCCTTCGATCAGGATGAAGATGCTACCGGAAACATCATTGAGGACGATAGATTTGTTTTCATACGTCAAAATTTTCGTTATCTGATTAACTTCTTAAAACTTCACAATGCTGTCCCGGTAAATGGAATACTTGCTGATCTTGGTGTATCGTCTTATCAAATTGATAACGCGGAAAGAGGTTTCTCGACAAGATTTTCAGGCGTGATGGATATGCGAATGAATAAAAATCTTGGTGTTACAGCAACTACGGTACTCAACGAATATTCAGAGGATAAGCTAATAAGCATTTTTTCAGGATATGGAGAAATCAGAAATTCGAAAAAACTAGCATCTACAATTGTCAATAAAAGAAAAATAAATAATATTTCCAGTATTGATGAATTCAAGAAAGTGATAACAAATTGTGTTCATAAAGGTAAGGAGAATAAATATTATGCCCGGGTTTTTCAAGCTCTACGAATTGAAGTAAATGATGAACTGGGAGCATTAAAAGACTTATTGGAACAATCGGTAAAAGCATTAAAAGGTGGCGGTAGAATGGTTGTCATTTCTTATCATTCCCTTGAAGACAGGCTAGTAAAGAATTTTTTTAAATCCGGAAACTTTAAGGGCAACATTGAAAAAGATTTTTATGGCAATCCCATTGTTCCCTTCAAAATAATCAGCAGAAAACCCTTAATACCCGGTGAAGAAGAAATTTCAACAAATAGCAGGGCAAGAAGTGCAAGGTTAAGAATAGCAGAAAAAGTTAATGTATAATGACATTAATGTGAAAAACATGGATCTCGAACAAAAAAATCAAAAAAAGCGCATAAAAAGTGAAAGCAGAAGCAGCCTGAAATTTCACAACATACTTGATGGAACTATCCTTACTTCGGATAACAGCATCAAGCTTTTGCCTTTTGTTTTTTATTTAAGCTTTCTAGCTGTTCTATACATAGGAAACACTTATTACGCTGAAAAAACGGCACGCGAAATAGAAGAAATAAAAACAGAACTTAAGGAACTTAGATATGAACATATAGCCGCAAAATCTGAGCTTATGTTCCAAAGCAAACAATCAGAAGTAGCTAAAAACCTGGAGGTTATTGGATTAAAGGAATCAACTACACCTCCACAGTAAATCTACATTAAAGAGAAATGATGAAGGACACAAGAAAAGTCATATTGCTTAGGGTATATGTAGTATACTTTCTCATGTTGCTCTTTGGCCTTCTCATTATTGGCAAAGCAATTAAGATACAATTCATTGAAGGAGAAAAATGGAAAAAGAAAGCCACGGAATTTACACTTAAAGTGGCAAATATTAAAGCTGTAAGGGGAAATATTTGCGCTTTAGATGGTTCCCTTCTGGCAACTTCAGTTCCAATTTTTGACATCAGGATGGATGTGGCATCGGAGCATATTTCCGATAACTTCTTATTCAAAAACATTGATTCCTTATCATATTGCCTTTCACATCTATTTAAAAATAAATCTTCAGGACAGTACAAGAGTGATCTATTGAAAGCAAGGGCTGATGGCAATAGATTTTTCCCTGTTAAAAGAAATGTAACATATTCTCAGCTCAAAAAACTAAGAAAATTTCCGATTTTCAGAAAAGGAAAATATAGAGGCGGATTAATAATCATTTCAAAGACTCACCGGGAATTACCATTTAAAATGCTGGCTGCAAGAACTATTGGATATGAAAGAAACAATTACTCAGTAGGCCTGGAGGGAAAATATAATGACGTTTTAACAGGCTATTCAGGTCAACGTTTAATGCAAAGAATTGGGAATGGGGTTTGGATGCCATTAAGCGATGCAAATGAGATTGAACCAAGAAACGGCCAGGACATTATCACAACAATTGATATAAATATCCAGGATGTCACTGAGCATGCATTGCTTAAACATCTCCAAGTACATAAGGCGGATCATGGATGTGCAATATTAATGGAAGTGAAAAGTGGCCATATCAAGGCAATAGCTAATCTCTGTCTTGATAAAAAGAATGGTGTTTATAAAGAATCATATAACTACGCAATAGGTGAGTCCATTGAGCCCGGCTCAACTTTTAAGCTTGCTTCAGTTATGGCATTACTGGAAAACAATTATGCCAGACTTGAAGATTCAATAAAAACTGGTAATGGCACTGTTTATTACCACAATAGTAAAATGGCAGATTCGCACCCCCTGGAAGAAACTTCAATAACACTAAGAACGGCATTCGAAAAATCATCCAATGTTGGAATTTCAAAAAAAATTGTAGAGGCCTTTACTAAACGTGAGGAAAAGTTTGTCGACTGCCTTAACAATATGACTTTAAATGATCCCCTGGGACTTGATATAAGTGGTGAAGGTATGCCATTTATTAAATCTACTGATGATAAAAGCTGGTCAAAAATCACGCTACCATGGATGTCGATTGGATATGAAGTTAAACTCACTCCCATGCAGATCCTTGCATTTTATAATGCTATTGCAAACGGTGGGAAAAAAGTAAAACCCATGTTTGTTAAAGAAATCCGGAAAGCAGGTAAAACTATTAACACTTTTGAAACAGAAGTTCTTAAAGAGTCAATTTGTTCAAAAAACACACTGGAAAAAGCTAAGGATATCCTTGAAGGTGTTGTGGAAAGAGGTACTGGAAAGTCCTTGAATAATTCAGCCTATAAAATAGCCGGAAAAACGGGCACAGCACAAATAGCAAAAGGGAATCTGGGATATGATAAATACAATTATAATGCTTCATTTGTAGGGTATTTTCCTGCTGAAAACCCTAAATATTCTTGTATTGTAGTTATCAGCAAACCATCCACCGGCTTGTATTATGCCAGTTCAGTGGCAGCACCTGTTTTTAAGGAAATTGCAAATAAAGTATACTCAACACAATTAGATATTCAGCAAAAAGACATTACAATCAATTCTGATAATTCCATTCCTCTTGCTAAAACGGGTAATCAGGCCGACTTGTTAACTGTATACAGAAGCCTGAATCTACCGGTTATTATTACTGATTCCATTGATGAATGGGCAGTCACATTACCTGAGGAAAATAATGTTGTAATCCGAACACGCAGAATAACAGAAAACATTGTGCCAAATGTAAAAGGAATGGGGGCAAAAGATGCCGTATATATCCTTGAAAAAATAGGATTGAAAGTCAGGCTAAATGGTAAAGGAATAATTATTAAACAATCAATAAGTCCGGGCTCAAATATTAGTGTGGGTAAAGAAATTGTACTGGAGTTAAGCACATAAATATATAAGTTTAATTGAAATCACTGAGAGACATATTATATAAAACTGCTATTGTTAGCGCTACCGGATCGTTAAGCAAACAAATTGGCAGTATCTGCTTTGATTCCAGGCAGATAAATAAAGGTGGGCTTTTTATAGCTGTCAAAGGAACCCTCGTTGATGGCCATTCATTTATTAAAGATGTAATTAAGAAAGGTGCAATTGCAATTGTTTGTGAAACAATGCCGGAGACAACTAATGATAATATCACATATATACAGGTCAGGGATAGCAGTAGTGCTTTGGGTCAGATAGCTTCCAATTTTTACGATAATCCTTCCGGAGAATTGAAACTGATTGGAGTTACAGGGACTAATGGAAAAACAACAATTGCAAGACTGCTGTATGAATTATTTTCCCTATTAGGATACAACACTGGCTTAATATCTACAATAGAAAATAAAATTGGAGATAAAAATATAAGTGCAACACACACTACCCCGGATGCGATACAAATAAATTATCTTCTCCGTGAAATGTGGAATTCCGATTGTGATTTTTGCTTTATGGAAGTAAGTTCGCATGCAATTTCTCAAAAAAGAATCAATGGGCTTACATTCAGGGGTGGTATATTCACAAATCTCACTCACGATCACCTTGATTACCACAAAAGTTTTGCAAACTATCTTAAAGTAAAAAAGAGTTTTTTCGACACTCTTCCGCCGGAAGCTTTTGCGCTCTCAAATATTGACGACAAAAACGGCCGGATAATGCTTCAAAATACCATGGCTTCAAAGCATACCTATAGCTTAAAAGCAATGGCAGATTTCAAATGTAAGATACTGGAAAATCAATTTGACGGCCTACAACTCAGGATCGACAACAATGATGTATGGTGTCGCCTTGTAGGGATTTTTAACGCATATAATCTATTGGCTGTTTACTCAACAGCTATTATCCTTGAAGAAAATATTCTAGAAGTTCTAACTAATCTTAGTAAGCTAAATACTGTTACAGGGAGATTCGAGATTTTTAAATCAAGTAACAATATTACAGCCATTGTCGATTATGCACACACTCCGGATGCCCTAAAAAATATCCTCGATACCATTACTGCTATTCGAACAGAAAACGAACAGCTTATTACTGTGGTCGGGGCAGGAGGCAATAGAGACAAAGAGAAAAGACCTATAATGGGAAAAATTGCTTCTGACAAAAGCAGCACAGTAATTCTTACTTCAGATAATCCAAGATTTGAAGATCCTGAAGTCATTATTGAAGAAATTAAAAAAGGAGTAAGTCCAATACATTATAAAAAAGTGATATCCATTCCAAAGAGGGAGGAAGCGATAAAAACAGCATGTGTTATGTCAAAACCCGGAGATATAATATTAGTTGCCGGAAAGGGTCATGAAACCTACCAGGAAATTAAGGGGGTTAAGTACCCATTTAAGGACATGCAAATAATAAAAGACTTTCTGGAAATCAAGAATTAGTTCTTCAATATAAATGAATTGATAAAATAAAAAAGTCGGCAATGTTATATTATTTATTTGAATATCTGGATCAAACTTATGATTTCCCCGGAGCAGGAGTATTCCAATATATTTCCTTCCGGGCTGCTATGGCTGTGATAACCTCTCTCACAATCACACTGATATTTGGCCGAAGGTTAATTGAATTTCTCCGTAGAAAGCAGGTTGGTGAAACAGTTAGAGACCTGGGATTACATGGTCAAAATGAAAAAACAGGAACCCCAACTATGGGTGGTCTGATCATACTAGGAGGTATAATTGTCCCTACCCTGCTGTTCGCCAAATTAGATAATGTTTACATCCTTCTCATACTTTTCACCACAGTATGGCTCGGCCTTATCGGGTTTATTGATGATTATATAAAAGTATTTAAAAAGGATAAAAAAGGTCTTGCAGGAAAATTCAAGATACTGGGTCAGGTAACTCTCGGATTGGTAGTTGGTCTTACCATGGCACTGAATGATGATATAGTTATCAGAGAAAAAGTTCCAGTATCTGAAACCGGCATTGAACAAACAACCACTACAAATAGCGGAAACACCTCTACAACACAGGTTGCAAGGGAATCTTTCAAATCATATAAAACTACAATTCCATTTTTTAAAAATAATGAATTTGATTATTCCATATTGATCTCATGGCTTGGAGGAGATTACAAAAAGTGGGCATTTTTAATTTTTATTCCCATAGTGATATTCATAATAACTGCTGTATCAAATGGCGCAAACCTGACTGACGGCCTTGATGGTTTGGCTACCGGTGTTTCAGCTATCATTGGTGCAACTTTAGGAATTCTAGCCTGGGTATCAGGTAATTTCGTTTTTGCTGATTACCTGAATATAATGTATCTGCCTAATACCGGAGAGCTGGCAATTTTTGTAAGTGCCTTTGTTGGGGCATGCGTTGGGTTTTTATGGTACAACTCCTTCCCTGCCCAGGTATTTATGGGCGACACAGGTAGCCTTGCTATTGGAGGTATCATCGCAGTATTCGCAATAATTATCAGGAAAGAACTCCTTATACCTGTCCTATGTGGAATTTTTCTGGCTGAGAGCCTGTCAGTTATCATGCAGGTTGGCTATTTCAAATTCACAAAGCGAAAGAGTGGAGTTGGAAAACGAATATTCCTCATGGCTCCACTACATCACCACTTCCAGATACTAAAATACCCTGAACCTAAAATAGTTCAGCGCTTCCTGATTATTGGAATCATGCTGGCAATATTCACCATCATAACATTAAAACTTAGATAATACATGAATAAAAAAGTTTAAAAAATGAAATCAAAAAGCATTGTGGTACTGGGCGGAGGTGAAAGTGGAACAGGTGCTGCAGTGTTGGCTAAAAAAAAAGGAATGCGAGTTTTCGTATCCGATAATGGAAAAATAACTAAAAAATATATAAACGTTCTTTCACATTTTGACATTCAGTTTGAAGAGGGTAAACATAACGAGGACATTATACTAAAGGCAGATGAAATAATTAAAAGCCCTGGAATCCCTGATGATGTGCCAATTATCAGCCTAATAAAACAAAAGGGGATTAAAGTTATTTCAGAAATTGAGTTTGCTGCAAGGTATACAGATGCATATAAAATTTGCATAACGGGAAGTAACGGCAAAACTACTACAACACTTCTTACTTATCACATTCTAAAAAGTGCAGGTTTAAATGTTGGTGTAGCAGGAAATGTAGGAGAGAGTTTTGCAATGAGTGTGGCTTTGAAGAAATTCGACTATTACGTGCTGGAGATCAGTAGTTTTCAATTAGATGGTATGTTTGACTTTAAAGCAGAAACAGCCATACTGATGAATATTACTCCTGATCACCTGGACAGGTATAATGACAGTTTTAGCCAATATGTTGATTCGAAATT
>JAIOTT010000282.1 GCA_021106655.1 Bacteroidales bacterium | reverse complement strand
GAGCAATAACCTGCTATTTCCATCCAGTTTTATCTCAGTAGCTCCACGGTGAAAATACCGTACGAAATCCCTGATTTTTTTTACATACAGGTTCTTCTTATTGATTTCCTCACTGATATCCTTCCATTCATTCATTGGATAAAGGACAAGGCATTTTTCAAAACCCCTGTTTATAACAAACCTTTCCTCTGCTTCGGAGGGAATTTGCTTCTTTAATGCAGAGGGCATCATTATTCTCCCTTTTACATCAATTTTGCAATCAAATTCACCAATAAGGTTTACCATTTTCTTCTAGCTTATTTTAAAGGGGTAAATATACGAACAAAATTACCACATCTTACCACTTTTTACCACATTGTTAATAAAAAGTTCCATTTTTTTTGTGATAATTTTTACTATATCGATGTAAATACAAGAGATACAGCGAGTTAGATAAGAAAATTTATTTTTTAAATTTTCCTACTTTTTAACACTTTCCTTGGATAATGTAAACTTTGTCTGTAATGGCAATGTTTCAAGTCTTGCATTGAGCATAGGGTTTGTTGTAAAACGCTATTATCCTGCAAGTTAAAAAAAGGTCTCCATGCTTTTTGCTCTATGCACAATGCATTTTTAGAATAATTTGGAGTTTAAAAACAGACTCAAATTAATTTTGACCGGATTTTCCAAATATTGAGTAATTTTGCTAAACATGAGTTGATTCAAGCAATAAGAAAAATGGTAGCTAAAGAACAGCAGGTAAACGCAGAACAGATTTCTGAAAAATTTATTGATCTGGATGAGATTATTAGGAATAAAAATCCGAGACTGGCAAATATGTTGCCGGGCTTTATTTTGCGTTATTTAAAAAGAGTTATTCATGAAGGAGAGTTAAACGAGATAATATTTCAAAACAGGGATAAATTTGGACTTGATTTCATAAACAGTTTACTTGAAACATATCAGGCGAAAATAACTGTAAATGGCTTAGAAAATATACCTAAGGAGGGCAGGTATATTTTGGTTTCCAATCATCCGATGGGAGGTCTTGATGGTATTGCATTGATGGGAGTTATTGGAAAGGTCAGGAAAGATATAATCTTTCCTGTTAATGATCTTTTAATGAATTTGCCAAATCTGAAAGTGCTTTTTGCCCCTATTAATAAACATGGCAGTAATAGGGAAAATATTAAAATTATTGAGGATGTTTTTGCTTCGGATGTTTTTATTCTCTATTTTCCTGCAGGCTTGGTTTCGAGAAAGCAGGGCAAAAAAATTATGGATCTTGAATGGAAGAAAAGCTTTATTTTATGGGCTAAGAAGCATAAGAGGGATATAATTCCTGTTTATATTGAGGCAAAAAACACAAACTTCTTTTATAATCTTGCCAGACTCAGGGCTTTTTTACGGATTAAACAAAATATTGAAATGCTTTATCTCGTTGATGAGATGTTTAAGCAAAAGGATAAAGATATAGCGATAACGATAGGAACAGCTGTGCCATACTCAAGCTTTGATAATAGCCATACAAGCATTGAATGGGCTAAAATAATGAAGGAAAAAGTATATTCTCTAAAACAAGACAAATAGCTTTAATTAGAATATTTATTTAGAAAAAAAAGATAACATGAAAGCAATTATCTCTGCTGTTGACAGAAAGCTTTTAAAAGATGAACTCACAGAGGAGAAGTTCATCAGGGAAACTAATAATGGAAACAATTTGATCTACATTATCAGTTACCACGATTCTCCAAATCTTATGACTGAAATTGGACGTTTAAGGGAGATCACCTTTAGGGATGCTGGAGGAGGTACTGGAAAGAAAACAGATATTGACATTTTTGATACTCAGAATGTTCCTTTCAAACAACTAATAGTCTGGAATCCTGAAGATGAAGAAATTGTTGGCGGCTATCGGTTTATACTTGGAAGGGATATTCCTTTTAATGAGCAAGGAGAACTCCAAAGCCCGACATCAAAACTTTTCAGGTTTTCGCAGCAATTTATTGATGAATATCTTGATTTTTCTATAGAATTAGGACGATCCTTTGTTCAGCCACTCTATCAGCCAACGTATAATATCAGGAAAGGGATGTATTCTCTTGATAATGTTTGGGATGGACTTGGAGCAATTATTATCCAAAATCCCGACATAAAGTACTTATTTGGAAAAATCACAATGTACCCCCATATTAACCTTTTAGCCCGTGACCTTATTCTCTTCTTCTTAGGTAAATATTTTCCAGACCCTGAGAAGTTGATCGAACCCCATGATGCAGTGATAATACAAACTGATAAGATAATTCTTGAGAATATTTTTACAGGGAAAAATTATGATGAAGATTATAAAACCCTTATGCATCATGTCCGAGGTCTTAAGGAAAACATCCCTCCGCTTGTAAATGCCTACATGAATCTTTCGTCAACGATGCGAACATTTGGAACATCGGTTAATCATAATTTTGGCAACGTTGAAGAAACAGGTATTATAGTAACCATAAAGGATATTTATGAGTTTAAAAAAGAAAGACATATATCTACTTATAAGAAGTAATAAGATATTCATATGCAGGTAAAAAAGGCAGAATTTGTGATTAGTAACACTAATGTTGATAAATGCCCAACAGGAGAAAAGCCTGAGTATGCTTTTATTGGACGTTCTAATGTTGGTAAATCATCAGTAATAAATATGCTTTGCGGCAGGAAAAACCTGGCAAAAACATCATCCACTCCGGGTAAAACACAGCTCATTAATCATTTTATAATTGACGATGGCTGGTATCTGGTTGACCTTCCGGGTTTTGGCTTTGCTAAGTCGTCAAAAAAAGAAAGAGAAAAATGGAGGAAGATGATAAACTCTTATTTGCTAAAGCGGGAAAATTTACTCTGTAGTTTTTTTCTCATCGATTCCAGAATTGCTCCCCAAAAGAATGACACTGAATTTATAAATTGGTTTGGAGCCAATAAACTTCCTTTTGTATTAATTTTCACAAAAACAGACAAGCTTAAGGTTCATCAGCTCTCAAAAAATATTGAAGCATATAGAAAGCACCTTTACGAAAGCTGGGAAGAGCTTCCACTAATGATCCTTACTTCGTCAAAAACAGCTCTGGGGAAAAACGAAGTATTAGATTATATTGATCAAAATAATAGAATGTTTTTTGAAACAGGATTAAGTTAAGGTTTCAATTCGAGTAATAAGTGCTCCCTGCTAACCATTTCTCCTGATTTTACATGGATTTTTTTAATTGTTGCATCATGAGGCGCAATAATTTTATTATTCATTTTCATGGCTTCAAGAATGAGCAGTTTATCTCCCTTCTGAACTTTTTGACCGATTTTAACAAAGATATCCAATATCGTTCCTGGGATAAAAGCTGTTATTTTATTTGGATCGGGTGTTTTATACTTTTTCCTGTTCAAGTATTTTTTAGTGTACAAAGTTTTATATTCTGCACTATCAATGATCAGAGTATCCTGATTAACTTTAGTTCTGTTTTTCCCCTTATTTTCTTTCTTCACCTTACCCTTCTTTTCTTTTTTTACAGTTTTTTCTTTTACCATAATGATGTAGATTAAAATGGAGGAATACCATGTTTTTTATTTGGTGGTGTTTCTGATTTTTGGGCTGATATTTCAATAGCATGTATCAGGAAATGCCTTGTTTCAACGGGTTCAATAACAGCATCAACATATCCATAAGCTGCAGCT
>JAIOTT010000509.1 GCA_021106655.1 Bacteroidales bacterium | reverse complement strand
GTCTTTCGAGTTTATTATTCAAGGAGTCAAGTTGAGAGTTAAGTTTTGAGACCTGGTCATCTATATTTTTGGTGTAATTCATGAGGTCATCATTTGTCTTTTTCAATTCGTCATTGTATGCTCTATTTGCATTAGCAATACTGTCGTTAAGTGATTTCATATTTACTGCAACTGCCTGGGTAACTTTCATCAAGCTGTCGATTTGTTCAGCAGATTTTTTACGATACATTTCTTCCAGATCCTGATCCTTCTTTTTTCTTGCACCAAAATGGTAACCGATGGTTATATCATGAGTTTCTTTATCGTCGCCAATAGGGCCTTTATACTCATCAAAAGGCATTGCAAAGTTATATGTGTAATGTAGAATTAGTCCTTTAGCAATCTCACCACCAGCAATTACTCCCATGATAGTATTTTTCCTGTAATTAAGGCCAAACCATACCATTTGTTTGAATTTTGCCAAAACTGCGACATCAAAAGTCCAAGGTGCATTTTCAGTACCTCTGGCAATAAACCATGGTTCCAGATTCCAGTCATCGTCAATTTCCCAATCATAAGAAGCATGAGCAATATAAGTTTGCTTAAGGGAATAATAGAAAATATATTCATTAAAGGTTGTAAGATAAGGTAAGCTAGCACCAATTTGAAGTGTTTTCCAGCGGTATAAAAGACCTGCACCAATATAAGTAGATGTTTTATTGTCTCCGGTTCCAATATCACGAATAACTGGATCCCCACTGGCATTATAATTAGTTGGGTCAAGCATAACGCCTGTAAGGTCAATGTTTTTATTTGCGATTCCTGCCGATAAACTTAAACCAAGATTATGATCAGTTGCAAGCTTTACATGATAAGTATAACTGGCTGATCCGTAAATTGTATTAAATACACCTGATTTATCACTCATCAACGATAGTCCGAGTCCGACCTTTTTACCAACCGAAGCATTTAATGAAAGACCCATAGTTCTGGGAGTGTAATCATAGTTTATACTTTGCTTTTTGTAGCTGATGTATGCTTCAAAACCATCACCAAGGCCTGCATATGAAGTATTAAGAGAATATGGATTTACCAAATATTGTGTAGTATTCGGTATTTGTTGTGCATGAGACAGGGTACCTATACCCAGTAAACATATTAGAAATACGTATATTTTTTTCATGTATTTAATTTTTATAAATTAATCTTAAATATTTTCGGGTATTAATATTCTAGTATATAATGTTTATTGGTCCTTTGAATTCATTACCGTTCTGATCAATTACAATGTAATAATAAGTTCCCTCCGGCAATTTTTCTCCTTTGTATGTGCCTTGCCAGTCATTATCATAGTTACTATGGGAATATACTTCGTCTCCATAACGGTTATATATAAGCACTTCAAATTTCTCACCAGGTAATATTACTGGTTTTATAATCCATTTATCATTATAGCCGTCAGCATTAGGCGTAATTAGGGTCATTGGTTTTAATATATTACTGTTTTCTTTGACAAGGACATCAAAGCCCTGTGTATTGCTACAGCCTCCATCCTCAACTTCAACAGCATAATAACCACTTTCGGTTATAATTATTTGGTTTGCATTGGATCCTGTTGACCATAGAATAGTACTATAAGGTTCAATCAATGTTACAGTAAGCTCCTGACCTTTCCAGATAAGGGTGTCGGGGGGATCAAATGTAAGGGTAATTTGAGGAATTGAATTAACAGTTATGTTTTTTGTTATTGTTGATTTACAACCATTAGTAGTTATAACTTCCAGTGTAACGGTGTGAACGCCGTCTGTTTCGAATACATATGTAGGGTTTTCGTTTGTAGCGATGAAAGGATCGTTATCAAACGTCCAAAAATATTTATCAATAGTACAATTTAGAGTATATGACTTATTATAGAAATTTGATTGTTCATTTTGGCAAAGATGTTCTGCAGTAAACTCTGCTGCTATATCGCTGACATGAACTTGTTTGAAAACTGACTTTACAGTGTCGAGATCAGTTTTTATTCTAAGCCCTATTGTATGTGTCCCAGCAGGTAAATAAGTAATAAGGACTGAACTTCCATATACGTATGGTGCATTATTAATTTTCCATTCATAAGATTTTATATTATCCCATGTTGGTAAAATGGAATTGTCAACAAGTTTAGTTGAATCTCCATTACATGCAATATCTTCAAGATATGTGTAATCAACTATATATTGTGCTTGCAGATTAAAAATAATGAAGAATAAAATACTACTTAAAGTAAAAAGTTTTTTCATGGTGGTTATTTATTTAATTTAATATTTTTCCGTCTTGTGAAATGTTATTGAAATATACTGAATATACGCATCAAAAATAGGTAAAAAAAAACTAAATTGCAAACAAATCAAAAAAAAAATAAAATTGATTAATCTTCAAAATTATACAAAAATTTATGTTTTAACATCATACAATCTAATATTTTTATCAAAATTAATATGTTGATAAAAATCATTCTTTAATAAAATACTTTTATTGTAAAATTAATTATTAATCAATATAGTTTTTTATGATTGTGCAGTTCAATAAGATACAAATATTAGAGATAAATAGAGGCATTTTATAAAATAGTTTTACTTTATATATAGACACTGAATATTATGAAAAGTATACATGAAATTGAGTTTTTTTTAAAAGGCAAATACTTTAATGAATTCCTAAAAACTCTGGAGACATTAAAAAAATGTAGTATTTGTCCACGTGAATGCGGGGCTAACAGGTACTCTTCCGAGTTAGGATATTGCAATG
>JAIOTT010000477.1 GCA_021106655.1 Bacteroidales bacterium | reverse complement strand
TTTGGGATGATTCTGGCTTTTCTGTGAAACTCAATAGTTTTCCATTTTCTTCTTTCAACTCTCCAAACCTGGCAGTAGGATGGACTCCGGTAATTGTAATTGTTTTTCTATGGCTTTTATGATATTCCACTAATTTATTTATATCAATATCACCAACGCCATCACCATAAGTAATCATATTTACATCATCATCAAGATATTGTTCCAGTCGTTTTAGGCGCCCTCCTTTAAGTGTATTTAATCCTGTATCGACAAGAGTGACTTTCCAGTTGGCTTCATCATGTTTATTATGGTATGTTATACCAGAATTTCCTAAATCAATTGTAAAATCATTATTAATATCTTTAAAGTTATAGAAATATTCTTTTATAACATGTTGTTTAACTCCAAGAGCAATAATAAAATCACTGTATCCGTAATGAGAATAAATTTTCATGATATGCCAGAGTACCGGTCTGTTTCCGATATAAACCATTGGTTTGGGTATAATTTCAGATAAATAACCAAGGCGTGTTCCGTAGCCACCAGCTAGTATTATTGTTTTCATTTTATTTACGTTGGATTTAGAATTTGGTGGATAAATTTTATTAAACTATAATGTAAAAGAGCTTTTTCGAAATCGCTTTTTTAGAGGTTTCAGGATGGTTCGTATGTATGAAAATCTGGGAGATAGCCATAGAATGACCATTAACTTTCCTGCTATGCCATACTTTCTAAATTGTTGTTTAATTTTCTGAGAATGCTTTTCGAGTTTCAGTTGCAATCTTTTATTATCAGCCTTTTCAATAAGGAATTTTATATCCTCAGGATCAAAGTCTTCTGTTTTTATTATTCCTTTCCCTTGCGTTGATTCAGATAGTGTTTTTGGCGTTAGTTCAGATAATAAATAGCCTTTTTCTTCACATTCGCGATGTAATCTGGTACCATAAAGTGGTGTGGCCACACTTATTCCTGGAGTTACATCAAATTTTTCTGAAAGCATTTCTGCAAAATCCATAGTTTTTTCCATATCCCGAATAGTTTCTCCAGGGCATCCCAAAACAAAAAACGCATGGAGTGGCAAACCAACTTCCTTTGCATGTTTTGCCGTTTCAATAACTTCACTCAATTCAAGCCGTTTGTTAATTATGTTATTGAGGACAGATTGTACACCAGATTCAGGTGCAATTGTTAGATGAACACAGCCACTCTGTTTCATTTTTGTTAGTATATTCTTACCTAAATTATCAGCTCTAATCCCATTAGGTGTATCCCAGGTAAAATTTAACCCATTATTAATTATTCCATCCAGAATAGCCACAAACCTTTTTTTTGGGAAAGTCAAATTATCATCCTCAAAATGAATATGATTTACTCCATACTTTTGAGTAACATGAGTTATATGTTCAAGAACCTGTTTCGCAGAATGTACTCTCAATTTCTTGCCCATATGTAAATGGATTGAGCAAAAACAACAATTAAATGGACATCCCCAACTTGGAAACATTGGGATTTCTTTCTTTTTTCTTCCCCACCACTAGGCATTAAGGTGTTCATCATTCGCATTTAAGTATGCATCCATATCGAAAAGATGATATGCCGGCAAAGGAAGATCATCTAATTCATGATTAAAAGAACGATTTGGAGTAAAATGAATATTTCCATTCTTTCTGTATGCAAGTCCGGGAATTTGTTCAATTATTTCCAGATTATTACTATCAAGAGTTTCAACAAGCTCCAACATAGTGTATTCACCTTCGCGAATTACAGCAAAATCAAAACTTTTTGATTGTTTCAATATTTTTTCAGCCCGCACTGAGGCATCAGGACCACCGATAACAGTAATAATGTTTTCATTAATTTCTTTAACAATTTTGGAAACTCTTAAAGCATTTTCAGCCTGAGCAGTGAATGGGGCAGCAATACCAACGATATCAGGATCTCTTTTAATGATTTCCTTTTTGATATTATTATAGGACATTCCATATATCTTTATGTCCTTTTCCAAATTATTTACTTCAAAACTATCGAACAGAGTATCCAGAATTTCCACATGATAACCTTTACTATCAAGCATTCCAGCTACAAAGGCAAGTCCTAATGGAAAGGATTTGGAAAACTTTGTTGAATCCTGATAATAAGTTTGAGGAGGATTGATCAATAACGTTTTGAGTTTTCTATTTCCCATTCCTAATTTAATGTTTTAAAGCTGGGATTATACCTGATTACTGCTAAATGGTGCATTGTAATTAAAATCATTTTTTAAAAACGCGGATAGGGGCAAGAATAATATTTTTTATAAACCTATATGTTTTCATAGGCCTTGACTTATCTAATCTTTCCAACTCTTTATAGTCTTTTAATAAATACCCAAAGTGCTCATTTAAAATAGCCTTTCTTTCACTGAACATTTTTTCTCTATTTAGAGGATCACTACTGAAACCGGTCATGTCAAATTTGCTTATTGGCATATCAATTTTACGAATACTTATATTGTATTTAAAAATTGCTAAGAGATAAAATTCCCAATCTGCAGCAAACTTTAAATGTTCATTATAATAACCGTAAAGTTCGAATAATTTTCGTTTAAAAAAAATTGACGGATGGCATAAAGAAGTATTCATTAGAAATCTAAATGATATATTATTTTCGTCAGGATATTTATAGCTTATTTCGGAACCATTTTTCTCGAAGATACCTTCTCCATAAAGTAAATCTTCATCTGCACAATTCTGAAAAACATTAATTAATACATTTTCATCAAGCAAGAGATCCCC
>JAIOTT010000439.1 GCA_021106655.1 Bacteroidales bacterium | reverse complement strand
TAATCATACAGGTTGCCGAGTCTGAAAATGTCGCGGCATTTTTAAAGTAAAGAGGTGTGGAATTTTATGTTATCGGTTCAACGGTAAAGTCACCCGATTTTAAAATAATCCATAAAAACAAAGTGTCTGGCTGTATTGTTGATGAATTAAGAGATACATGGTTTCAGACTTCTTATTTATTTGATAAAAAGCAATGCGGTGATACCCTTGCATTGGAACGCTTCAATAATTATAAGCATCAGGAAATAAGATTCAAATTTTTACCTGCCTTCAAAGGTACTGATGAGCAATATAATATTGATAATAACCGACGTAACAGGAGTGGTATAAAAGCGGCCATTATTCGCGAAAAAGGTGTTAATGGCGACAGGGAAATGGCTTATTCACTTTATCATGCAGGCTTTGATGTGAAAGATGTTCACATGACTGATCTTATTTCCGGACGTGAAGACCTTAAGGATATAAATTTTATTGTTTTTGTTGGAGGATTTTCAAACTCTGATGTTCTGGGTTCTGCAAAAGGCTGGGCAGGTGCATTTTTATACAATGAAAAAGCCAAAATAGCCTATGAGGAATTTTATGAGAGAGATGATACCCTTAGCCTTGGAGTCTGTAATGGTGCCCAGCTGATGATTGAGCTCGATCTGCTATATCCGGAACATGCAGAAAAGCCAGCTTTGAAACATAATGATTCAGGGAAGTTCGAATCAGGTTTTATTAATGTTGATATTATTGAGAATAATTCTGTGATGCTAAAATCTCTTTCCGGCTCCAGACTTGGTATTTGGGTTGCACATGAAGAGGGAAAATTCCAACTTCCTCATGATGAATCCTCATATCATATAGCTGGAAAATTCAGTTATAAAGAATACCCCGGAAATCCAAATGGTTCTGATCATGCCGTTGCTTGTTTATGCTCTGATAACGGTCGCCATCTTGCTATGATGCCACATCTGGAAAGGGCAATTTTCCCATGGCAATGGGCACATTATCCTGAGCAAAGAAAGGATGATCAGATTACCCCATGGATAGAAGCATTTGTTAATGCCCGTGAGTGGGTAAAAGATAGAGTTAGATAAGACCGGATTTTGTGTTTATAAAAAAATAACTACTTTTGGTTAATCTCAAGGGCTTAAATTGACACTTCGTGCGTCATTTACCCTTCGGGTGTAATTTGCTTCGCGTAATTTAATTGTAATTCGATTGTTTTTTTAGGAAATCAACAACTAAATTACTATCTAATATTTGCTTAATTACCATTGAATTACAAATGGATAACAACCATATAAACCATAAACTCTAAACCTTATGGAAATTACAAGGATCTTCGACCTTTTGCCTTATTACCTGGAAACCTTTGAGCCAAAGGATGATGTATTAGCTGGTAAAGAGGACGGGAAATGGATAAAATATGATATTAATAAATATGTTGAAATTGTTAATAATATCAGTTATGGATTAATGGCACTGGGAATAAAAAAAGGCGATAAAGTTGGAACAATACTAGGTAACCGGCCTGAATGGAATATGTTGGATATGGGAATTATGCAGACAGGCGCTGTACACGTTCCGATTTATCCAACAATCAGTGAATCAGATTATAAATATATATTGAATCATTCAGAAGTAAAATATGTTTTTATTGAAGGTAAAGAATTGTTAAAAAAGGTTGAGCATATCTTACCTGAAATACAGGGAGTCAAAGATGTTTACACAATAAACAAACATGAGGGAGTAAAACACCTAAGCGAACTAATTGAATTGGGTAAAACTAATGAAAATGAAACAAAGCTTAAATCTCTAATGTCGGATGTGGCACCAAATGATTTGGCAACACTGATATACACTTCAGGCACAACCGGAAATCCTAAAGGTGTTATGTTATCACATAACAATATTGTAAGTAATGTTTTGGCTATCAGAGAAATTGTTCCACTCGACCAGAACAGCAGGGCGTTGAGCTATCTTCCACTTTGCCACGTTTTTGAGAGGGTGTTGATTTATCTGTACGCCTCCCTCGGTATATCAATTTATTATGCTGAGAGCATTGCAAAGATAGCTGACAATTTGAGAGAGGTTAAGCCTGATATGTTTGTAACTGTACCTCGCCTGCTTGAAAAGATTTATGACAAGATAATCGACAAAGGGCGTAAATTACCTTTTCTTAAAAAAATGATCTTTTTCTGGGCTATTAGATTAGGATTGAAATTTAAACCCGGCGGAGCAAATAGCTGTATATATAGGTTTAAATTGAAAATTGCAAATAAGTTGATTTTCAGTAAATGGCGTGTGGCCTTCGGAGATAATATTAAGCTGGTTGTATCTGGTGGAGCAGCATTACAGGAACGCCTAAGTAGAGTTTTTACAGCAGCAGGGATAAAAGTTCTTGAAGGATATGGGCTAACTGAGGCATCGCCTGTTATTTCAGTATGTACAATGGAAGAGGATGGAGTTAAGTTTGGGACTGTAGGCCCTGTATTAACAGGCGTAACAGTTAAGATCGCTGAAGATGGGGAAATACTGGCAAAAGGCCCGAACATTATGCTGGGATATTTTAAAGAACCGGAATTAACTAAGGAATCAATTGATAATGCAGGATGGTTGCATACTGGAGATATTGGCCATCTTGATGAAGAGGGCTTTCTTAAGATCACAGGAAGAAAAAAATTGATTTTTAAAACCTCACTAGGGAAATATGTAAACCCTCAGATCATAGAAAATAAATTTAAGGAATCACCATTCATCGATAATATGCTCGTAATGGGAGAGAACCAGAAATTTGCTGCAGCCTTGATAGTTCCTTCTTTTGATCATTTAAAGCAATGGTGTGAGTATAAAGAGATTGAGTATACAACAAATGAGGAGATGATAGTTCTGCCAAGGATAAAAAAGCGATTTCTTAAAGAAGTCACTAAATATAATGAATACTTCGGAAAAGCTGAAAAGATCATGAAGTATGAAGTGATGGGTAAGGAATGGACAGTCGACAATGGAGAACTATCGGCATCAATGAAAATGAAACGAAAATTCATTTGCGAAGAATATAGAGAGGTGATTGATAGTATATTTTCCTGAAATTAGATATGTCGTTTCTTAGACATTAGAGAACTAATAAAGAAGTTGCAGTAGCAGCTGCAGTAGCAGTATAATTTGTTAATGTTTTTTTGCTGCCACTGCTCCTGCCACTGCTACTTTTAAATTACATAGACAAAAACAAGATTTTAAAAATAAATTTAGTGTAGTATTAGATAAGTAAGCTCTTTTAATAGCTCTCCATCACTGGTGGATGAGTTCCCAACACCTTTAAACTTCAAATCATAGGTTCGCAAATAAGAAATGATAGAGGAAAGTTTATTAACCTGATAGTTTCTTGCAGCAATAATATAGTCATTAACAAAAAATGGATGTACAGAAAGTACAGATGCAACATTCCTTGATGATTTGTCTTTAAGGCTGTGATAGATCATGACTTTTATAAAGAAGTTGTATAAGGAAGCTATGGTTCTTATCAATGGATTATCCTTAGGATTTGCAGCGAAATTATTTACGATTTGATTGGCTTTTAAAATATCTTTTTTCCCAAAAGCACTCTGAAGTTCAAATACATTAAAATCTTTGCTGATCCCAATGTTTTTTTCAATAATATCCTCATTTATTGTTGTTCCTTTTGGGATATTTATCATGACCTTAGAGATTTCATTCACTAATTTCCCGATACTTGTCCCGATATATTCTGATAACAATAAACTAGCCATTGGAGCTATTGAATATCCTTTTTTCTGAACGTAATTATTGATCCATTCCGGAACTTTATTATCATAAAGTTTTGCTGAAACATACAATACACCATGTTTCTGAATGTTTTTAAAGATCACTTTTCTTTTGTCAATCTTATGATATTTATAACAAAATACAAGGATAGTAGATTTGAGAGGAGATTTAATATAAGCATCGAGTTTCTCAAAAGCTGAGGGTTTTTTTCGGATATCTTTGATGTCTTGTGCTTCCCTGACTACCACAACCTGATGATTTGCCATCATGGGAAATCTTTTTGCATTTGCAATAATAGTATCTATATCTGTATCTCTGCCGTAAATGATTGTCTGGTTAAATTCCTTTTCTGTTTCGCTGAGGATATTTTCCTCAATGTGATTTGAGATTTCATCAATATAATAGGGTTCCTCCCCTGAAAGGAAGTATACAGGATGATAAATCTTATTCTCGAGGTCGGTTGTTATTTGGTCAAAAGTCATGTTAAATACTATCTTATTAGTTATATGTTATTTGTAAAACCATTAACGATTAACATATAACAGTTTAGTTTTCATCGTAGTCGAAATAAAGATGCTTAACCGTCAATCCATCATTTATCAGTTGGTTTAATGAGCCAATGCCGATACGAAGATGTAGTTCTGTATATTCTTCAGTGACTTTTTTATCACTTTCTTCAGTTTTTATTCCTGATGATATCATTGGCTGGTCTGATACCAGGAGTAGTGCTCCTGTGGGGATATGATTAGCAAAACCTACCATAAAAATGGTTGCCGTTTCCAGATCAATGGCCATACTTCTTGTTAGACGTAAATAATCCTTAAAATCCTCATCATATTCCCAAACCCTTCTGTTAGTTTTAAACACGGTTCCTGTCCAGTAGTCTTTTCCCTGATCCCTGATTGTAGTAGAAATGGCTTTCTGAAGATTAAATGCCGGTAATGCCGGTACTTTTGCAGGGAAATAATCATCTGAAGCACCTTCACCCCTGATAGCTGCTATTGGCAGAATAAAATCTCCAACTTTATTTTTTTTCTTTAATCCTCCGCATTTTCCGAGGAACAGACATGCCTTTGGTTTGACAGCCCCCAGCAAGTCCATGATGGTAGCGGCATTTGCACTCCCCATACCGAAATTGATAATGGTGATCTTACCTGATGTTGCATTTGGCATAGGTTTATCAGATCCATTGATTTCAACATTTTCCCAGTGTGCAAACAGATCAACATATTTACTGAAATTTGTAAGAATAATATAGTCGCCAAAATCTTCCAGTTTAGTTCCGGTATATCTTGGAAGCCAGTTTTCAACGATTTCCTTTTTAGTTTTCATCAGATAATGTATAAATTTCATACTGAATAATCAGTAACAAAAATACAGATTTCTTGGCAATTGATTATCATTTTCTTTTTCAATTTTTTTATGTATTTTTTGGATTGAAAGTAGTGCTGGAAACTAATGATGCAGGAGGCATCAAATATAGATCTACTCTTAAAATAAACATCTTCTTCATATATATCCAATAATAATTGGAATTTAAAAATGCTTTTTCTATTTTTATCTTTTCATTTTTTTCTTTTATAAGATTATGGTCTGGACCACTATCTCCAATAATGAGTTGAAAAGGAAACTGGAATCCAAGACTTCAGAAATTGCTGATGTTCTGCTCAAGATGCCTCTTGAAAACATTGAAAGTATCAGCCTGATGTCGGGAAAGACCGGAATAGCCTTGTTTTTGTTCTATTATGCTAAAGCTTCGGGAGAAGAGAGATACTACCATCATGCCGTCAGACTTATCTCACAAGTCTTTGATGAAATTAATTCCGGGAAAACCTATTACTCTTTTGCCGGTGGATTATCAGGAATTGGCTGGACAGTCAGGCATCTTTCCCGAAAAAATCTTTTTACTACCGATGATGAAGATCCTTTAAAAGCAGTGGATGATTTTCTTTACTCTATTATGATGAAGGAAATTAAAGATGAGAATTTTGATTATCTGCATGGTGCATTAGGAGTGGGGACTTACTTTTTGTCAGGCTTGAATAATGAACGCTTAAAATACCTCAGGAAATTAATTAGTGAACTGGAGAAAATTGCACATAAGGATAAAGAAGGAGGTGCTAGTTGGCTTTCATCAATGACAGGGGACAATGATGAAAAGGGGTATAACCTGGGATTATCTCATGGCCTTGCAAGTATAATTGCTTTTCTGGGGAAGGCTTATGCAAAAAATATAAGCATAGAGAAGACAGAAATGTTGTTGTCAGGCGCAGTCAATTTTTTGCTGAGAAATGAACAGGATATTTCAAAGAATTTGTCCTATTTCCCAAACTGGGTTGTAAAAGAGGGTGGATCTCAGGACAGTCGGCTTGCCTGGTGCTATGGTGATCTGGGTATTGGGTCAGCATTATTATTATCCGGAAGATGTGCTTCAAATAAAAGCTGGGAGGAAAAAGCGCTTGAAATTTTACGTTATTCTACAAAACGCACAAAACTTATTGAAAATGCTGTGAAAGATGCTGGTCTGTGTCATGGTACTGCCGGAATAGCGCATATTTATAACAGGATATATAATTTAACAAAAATTGTTGATTTTCAGTGCGCTGCGGAGCATTGGTTTGGAGAGTCATTGAAGATGTCGAAAATTAATAGTGGTTTTGCCGGTTACCAATCCTACGTTTCTGATACTAACAGTAGGTATATAAATGAAGCTGGCTTTCTTGAAGGGATCACAGGCATTGGCCTGGCAATGCTTGCTGCTGTCTCCGATATTGAACCTTCATGGGATGAAGCCTTGTTAATAAGTACTTAAAGTACTTGGAGTATTTAGAGTACTTAGAGTACTTAGAGTACTT
>JAIOTT010000259.1 GCA_021106655.1 Bacteroidales bacterium | reverse complement strand
TCCTAACTCATAGTCAAAGAGTTTCTCGCTTTTCGGAAGATAGTCTGGATCAGCATCTCTGTAGTTACCTCTGCTTGGTTCACGATTAGCCATAGCCCAGGAGAAGTAAACGTTTTGTTTGCTGTTAAGGTCGTAGAACAGGCCGAATTTTGGATTAATAAAGTTAAAATTGTGTTCCTGTGTAAGGTCTCTCAGGTCATCATGTAGGCCTTTAATTGAATAATTTATGGTTCTGTATTGAATGTCACCATACAGGTTCAACTTTTCTGTTAGCTGGTACTCAACCTTACCGAAAATGTTGAAATCCCGCTTAGTGCCCGTGTTTCTGTACCACTCATGATCTTTTTCTCCATTGCTCATAAACCTTGCCCATATAACTTTTCCGAAATGATCTCCATCATATTTATTCCATGCACCACCAATTATAGCTTTCAGGTTTTCCTTTTCATATACTAGTGAATAGGTGATCCCATAAAAATCATTATCAAGCCATTTTTGCCTTACCAGGTCTGTCCTTTTAATCAGACTATCAGGATATACAGTTGTATCTGGTCCGATCACTATTAAAGTGTCAAATATCCGGATTGGATCCAGGCCATAATTTGAGAATTTACTGTTTTTTTTATATTGTTCATAATATCCATTTCCTTTAATATAAAATGCAGCAGTATTGAGTTGTAAGTCTTTATTTATCTCTTTTGAATATATCAGATGGTAATGATCTTGCTGATAATCATCAATCTCATTTTCGTAAGTATAGGGATTGTATGTCCTGTCGGTTTCCAGTTTATCTTTAGGAACTCCTCCCCAAGCCTGGTATGTTTTTTCTTTACCAGAGAATATATTTATTTTAAGCAGGCTTTTTTTACCATAATACGATCCCGAAATAAAGAATGATTTAAGATCAGAGCATGCCCTGTCAATATATCCATCGGAGGCGATCTTAGATACTCTTCCATCAAAAGCCCATTTGTTTTTTATTAAGCCGGTACCAAAACGGAGGTTTGTTTTATTTGTATTGAAGGAGCCATATGATGCGTTTACTTCTGCATATGGTTCAGGATTTACTTTTTGAGTTAAGATATTGATACTTGCCCCAAAAGCTGATGCACCATTTGTCGATGTACCAACTCCTCTTTGTATCTGCATCTCCTCAATAGAGGATGCAAGATCGGGGATGTCAACCCAGTATACACTATTTGATTCGGGATCATTTAATGGAATTCCGTTTATAGTAACATTGATCCTTGTGATATCTGTCCCTCTTATCCTTAATCCGGTATAACCCACTCCTGCCCCTGCATCAGAAGTTACCACAACCGATGGGGTGTTTTCAATAAGATAGGGGATGTCCTGACCAATATTGACTTCCTGAAGCTCGCGTTTTCCAATATTAGTAGATGTTACAGCTGATCTTTCGCCAACTCTTAATGCTTTGATGATCACTTCATCTTCCAGTATGAATGTTGATTCCATATTAAAGTCCATTCTGCTGTTTTTACTAAGGTTAATGGTCTTTGTAATTGAGATATAGCCAAGGTAACTGACTTTAATAGAATATTTTCCCGGCTTGAGATTGGTAAGTTTATACTCTCCTTTTGGATTGCTGATGGTAGCATAATAAGAGTCTTCGATAAGAATATTTGCCTGTGATAAGACTGTACCGGTCTTTTTATCAGTGATCTTTCCTGAAATTGAAAATTGTGCAAATGTGCAATACTGAATCCCGGTTAGTACAATTGTAAGGAGAATAAGCTTTTTCATGATCTTGATTTTAAAGTTTTACCAAAAGTTGTAAGCTTTCAGCCTAAATACCTAATAATTTAAATCAATACTCAAAAAAGGAAACAATATAGAATTTTCATTTTCTCCCTTCGCCGGCATTATCCGGTGCAGGTTCTATGAGTATGATCTCAGCCCGAAATTTAGGGCACCCCTGTTTGAATTATACTACAAAGATAATTAAAATAAATTACAAATTACAAATTACGAATTACGAATTGTGAGGTTCAGGTATTTTGGTTTGAAGTTATGAGTAAGGATTTTGCGGGCAAGATCTATTACAGTGACTTTACAATTATCAATGATACTTGAATCGGAAGTAGCAATAATATCTTTATTCACTTTTTTAAGAACAAAATCAGGCGAGTTAACTGTTTTAGCTGATCCTGAGAATTTATGATCCTGAATGTAGTTATTCAGCTTTGCAGATAATCTCCCGCTATTGCTGACAGGTTTATCAAGGTAAAAGTGCAGACCAGACACTTTGTTTTTTTTCAGGTAATCGAATGTCAGGGCTATTGCCCTCTGTAATAATTCTGTTCTAAAGACTTTTCCATGCACTTCCGAAGCATCCCTTAAAAAGTTATCGTTTCCAATAAATACAAGATTTCCGTTAAGATAACTCCCGATAGTTATCAATACATTATAGCCGTCAATATGGATACTTTTGTTTTGTATGTCTTTAGTAAAGGCGAGTTTTGATTTTCTGTGGCTGGCATTTTTATCCGTGCAAACCCCTCTGTACAATATTGTTCGTTCGGTACTATTGAGTTTAAACCTGTCGCCAACTAATTTGAGAATAGCTCTTTGCGGAATTCTTTTCTCCAACAGGAACTTATATATTTTAATTGCAGCCGCAAAATCTTCAGTAATGATCATTTTCAGGGAATTTTATATCTTTACATTGTTTATAAAGGTAGAAAAAATATAATTATTAATGGTTAATTATTAATGCGAATCAAGAGTTGAAAAAATAATATGCTGAAAATTAGCCACTAAGGCATGAAG
>JAIOTT010000118.1 GCA_021106655.1 Bacteroidales bacterium | reverse complement strand
TTTGATATAGCTGTTAGCATTCACAATGTAGCAGGAATCATCATATCAATAAATTATCTCTTTTTTATTATTGGAAACCTTTTAACAAACAACGGAAAACAATATAATATCAAAAGGAAGAACTTTTTTTAAAACCTGGTTATACAGATTCGTTTTTATACAAGTGGCATATTTAAAAAGGAAAACGCACCATTTCCGATAAGTAAGAAAAGTTAGTTTAACCCATTACAAAGATTTTCATATATTTTTGCAACCTATATAAGTTTGTCAATAATTGTTATTACAGGTTGGCTGTATTTCTTTCCCTTAATAATCCCCGATATATTATTTGGTGTAAGCGGAATATTGATCAATGCGATGCTGCATGTATCTTTTGGATTTTTGATCTCAATTTTCCTTCTGATACACGTGTATTTTTGCACTATTGGAGCAACTGCTGGCTCCAATTTTGTAAGCATAATTACAGGATGGCATAGGAGCGGTCATTAGATAATAAGATAATTCACCCTTTGAGTTAGTATTTTTAAGACGTCAGGAAATGCTTAGAAACATAAATATTTGTATAAATTTAACTTTAGTCTGATCTTTGTATATTTATTATTAGTATTATTATAAATTTTACAATATAGCATATAGGCAATTTAACTTCTGAAATGCATAAAAAAAAGACCATCTGGGAATTTCCCTGGAAATACAAAGAAAGTTTTACCATAGCCATTGCACTGTTAATAACAGGCTTTGCAATTGAGTATTTTATTGGTAAAAACATTATTTGGCTACCTACATGGCCAACAAATCTTATAATAATTATCGCTTTCTGGGCATATTTTATATTTCTTGATCGTTATGTGAAGCATCCAATTATTAACTGGTTGTCAAGCACATATGCAGCAATCTCTGCAATTAGTGTATTTACTGCCCTTATTTTGTTAATGGGTTTTATCATCCAAAGTGATAAGGGAACACCTTCATTTATTAGTAGCATTGGATTAACACATGTAACTAGTTCATGGCCTTACCTGATTACATCAATGTATCTGATGATAATTCTTGGATTTACTATAACAAGAAGGTTCTTTCCTCTGAGAATAAAAAATCTGACTTTCTTTCTAAATCATGGTGGTTTATGGCTTGTTATCGCTGCAGCTTCTTTAGGCTCCGCTGATTCATGGAAATTATCAATGGTACTAAACGAGGGTGAACAATCTAACATTGCCGGTGACAGCAGAAACAGAAATTTGTTTGAAATGCCGTTTAAACTAGAACTTTTGGATTTTGATATTGAAGAATTTCCTCCAAATCTAGGATTATTAAGTATTAAAACCGGGAAGCTGATAATTGAGAAAGGTGATAAATTAATTGAGGTAGAAGCTGGATATGAAGATAAAGTTGGAGACTGGAATATAATTGTTGAAACTTATTATCCTTCTGCTGTTGTGGATGGTGATAAATATGTTGTCAGTGAGGTTATGGGTTCCGTTCATGCAGTTTTTATTGTTGCAGAGAACTTGCTTAGCGATGAAAAAAGGAGTGGTTGGGTGACAAACGGAAGTATGATGTATAGCCCTGAATATCTCATATTGGATAATGATCATTCAATTGTAATGACTATCCCCACACCAAAAAAATATAGTTCGCAAATAAAAGTATTTTACCCGAATGGGGATATTGAAGATGTTTTTATTGAAGTTAATAAACCAGCCCGAATTCTCGATTGGGTAATATATCAGGTTGGTTATGATGAAAAAATGGGTAAATGGTCTAAATCTAGCATTTTAGAAGTAGTGCGTGATCCCTGGTTACCCGTTGTATATGTTGGAATTTTTATGATCCTGGCAGGCTCATTATATCTTGTCTGGATGGGAAGAACGAAAAACTAAATATTAAAAAATATGACCTGGCTTGAATACCCGATTTATGTATATTTAACATCCAGTTTATGGATTGCAGGATTATTATTGTTATGGATACCAAAAACATATAGATTCCACTTACTTGCTGGTATATTGGTCATTGGAGGTATTGTTTCTTTGGGATATTTCATGACTGCATTATGGATCTCCCTGGAAAGACCTCCGTTCAGAACTCTGGCAGAAACCCGCTTATGGTATTCTATGTTTTTATCAGTTATCGGACTTATAATTTATTACAGGTGGAAATTAAGATGGATGTTGGTCTATACCCTCCTGCTTTCTATTCTTTTTCTTTTCATTAATTATCTTAATCCCGATACTTTTGATAAAACCCTGATGCCGGCATTACAAAGCCCCTGGTTTGTGCCCCATGTTGTAGTTTATATAATTGCATATGCTTTACTGGCTGTTTCATCGCTTATAGGTATAAAAGGCTTGGTCTTAATGCGTATGAAAAAACAAATAACCGGTACTATAAACCTTGCTGATAATATAGTGTACATTGGTTTCGCATTTCTGACATTCGGATTACTTTTTGGTGCATTATGGGCAAAAGAAGCATGGGGAAATTACTGGACATGGGACCCTAAAGAGACATGGGCATTTCTGACATGGATGGTTTATTTATTATATATTCATTTCAGAGTGAGAAAAAGAATGAATATAAACACTGCCTTGTGGGTGTTGTCATTATCTTTTGTCATTCTTTTAATATGTTGGTTCGGTGTTAATTACCTGCCATCAACACAATCCAGTATTCATGTTTATTCAAGTTAGTATTTAGTACAGAGTATCAAGTACAGAGTATCAATTATCAGAAACTGATTACTGTTTCACATCTCATCAAAGTGATTTTTCATTTCCTTACTTTTTAACTATTTTTGAAAAAAGTTTCAGTAATGAGAAAACCGCCCAAACAGAAGAATAAAAAACAATTACAAACAAGCAATTTACTGGATACAAAAAGAAACAGATTCATTGTTATGGCAATTGCTTTACTTGCCACATTCATAAGTTTTTTTCCTTCATTGAATAATGCAATTGATATCTGGGATGATCAGTTTTATGTTATCACTAACGATCTGATCAAAGACCTCTCATGGGATGGGATTAAAAATATTTTCGCCTTTACGCCCGTAGTGGGTAATTATCATCCATTAACAGTATTGTCATACACCTTTGAATACGCCCTTTTTGAATTTAACCCTGTTGCATATCATCTGGATAATTTGATTTTACACCTTTTTAATACACTACTTGTATTCATTTTTATATACAAACTCAGCTCCAGACTGTGGGTGGCTTTTATTGCATCTATTTTATTTGGAATACATCCCCTTCATGTTGAATCAGTGACATGGGTATCTGAGCGTAAAGATGTGTTGTATGCGTTTTTCTTTATCCTGGGACTGATTAGTTGGATGAATTTTAAAAAAGATGGCAATAGAAAGTACTATTTCTTTGCGATGGGTTTGTTTGTGTTATCATGCCTGTCGAAAGGGATGGCTGTTACTTTTTCGATTGTAATAATTTTAATAGACTATTTGCTTGCTAAAAAGGTCACATACAAAATACTGATCGATAAAATACCTTTTCTTGTCATCTCAGTTTTCTTTGGTTTAATAGCCATTAAAGTTCAGGGTGATAGTGCAGCTATTGGGTTCACAGAAAATGATGTATATACCGCAAGTGACAAATTTTTCTTTGCTAACTACAGCTTATTCTTTTATATCAAAAAGATGCTACTACCTTTTGAGCTATCAGGTTTATATCCTTATCCTATAAAAAGCGGAGGCCCGTTACCATTTATATTTTATTTCTCTTTCCCGGCGAATTTAATTCTTGTCTTTCTAATATTCTACTCATTAAAGCGAACAAAAAAAGTAATGTTTGGGAGTTTGTTTTTTATTGTAAGTATATTTCCCGTCCTGCAGATATTATCTGTAGGATCGGCGATTGCTGCTGACAGGTATTTTTATATAGCATCAATAGGATTGTTTTACCTTGCTGGCCTTGGGTTTGATAATATTTATAATAGCAAAT
>JAIOTT010000029.1 GCA_021106655.1 Bacteroidales bacterium | reverse complement strand
GCAGATATACCAATACTGGCCTTTTTGCTTTAGCTCAAGCATTTGACGGGTATCATTTTTATCAGGGACAAATAAAACAATGCGACAAAGAGATAGAAACAATCATACATAGAATGGGCAATGGTGGAATAAATGATAACCTCCCAACAAAAAGGAAAGCTATAAGGCACAACAAACCTGAAGTAGATAATCTTGGGGCAAACTTAATTGATATTTTTGAAGGCAGGGATGCCACAATAATATCAGGAATAACAGATTATTCATGGATGCAATTACTTTCCGAAGTTGGGACAGACTTATCCAGGTGGCCCACTGAAAAGCATTTTTCAAGTTGGCTTGGGGTTGCACCAGGGCAACATTGGTCTGGCAAGATGAATCGAAACAAGAAAAAATTTGGACATCCCAAGGCAGGTCAAATTTTTAGACAAATTGCCCAAGGATTATTATCAAGTAAAAATATTGCACTAGGTTCATTTGGACGAAGGATAAGGGCAAGGAAGGGGCCGGCAAAAGCTATAAAAGCTATGGCTCGTAAGCTTGCAGTAATGTATTGGAGAGTAATGGTCAAAGGAGTTGATTATGTGGAATTGGGAATTAAGGAATATGAAGACCAATTACTGGCTCAAAAACAAAAATCAGTAAAACGGATGGCAAAGGAGCTGAATTTGCAACTTGTTAACCTACAACCTCTTGCTGGAAGTTGTCATTAGTAAGCGAAGCAAAGAATCTATTGATTTTTCCCTGGAGAGCAGTGAATTGATAATCTGTGAATCTGTGGCAAAAAAAAGTGACAGGAGCAGTAGCAGTGGCAGTTAGTCAATAGTCCACAGTCAGCAGAGTCAGGAGACTCCGCTGAGCAACGAGACATATGGTGAAGTGAGTCATTATTGCACAACCCCTTCCAAAATAACAGTCTCCACCTTATTGCTGCCATACGCATAAGGCATGAACTCATAAGTTGGAATTTCTTTGGTGATAAAAACATTGGCTTTCTTGCCAACTGCAATAGTGCCAAGCTCTTCACTCACCCCCATTGCATAAGCTCCGTTAATAGTAATAGCATTAATTGCTTCTTCAGGAAGCATTTTGTATTGTATACATGCCAGTGATAATATTAATTGCATATTTCCTGATGGTGAAGATCCGGGATTATAGTCGCTTGCCAGTGCAAGTGGTAGGCCCGCATCCATCATTTTCCTTGCCGGTGCATTTATCATTCCAAGAAAAAAGGCAGCTCCGGGCAAAATAGTCGGCATAGTGCCTGAATCTTTCAAAATCCGGATCTCTTCCTCGCCTGTATATTCAAGATGATCTACTGAAAGAGCTCCATGCTTTACACCTACCTGTATACCTCCGGAATAATCAAGCTCATTGGCATGAATTTTTGGTATAAGTCCGAATTTGGCAGCAGCAGCAAGTATTCTGTCGGTTTCTTCAACGGTAAAGAAACCTCTGTCGCAAAAAACATCAACGTATTCGGCGAGTTTCTCTTCAGCTACTCTTGGTAACATCTCATTAATTACAAGATCTACATATGCTTTTTGATTATTTTTATATTCCTGAGGAACAGCATGAGCACCTAAAAAAGTGGATTTAATTGTCAGGGGTGATAATGATTTTAAGCGCTTGATCACTCTTAACATCTTTATCTCATCTTCAACATTCAGTCCGTATCCACTTTTTATTTCCAATGCACCTGTGCCATATAAAACAACCTCATCAATACGTTTCATAGCCTGTTCTACAAGCTCATCTTCAGATGCATTGTGCATCTTCTTCGCTGAATTCAGTATCCCTCCTCCCCTTTTGGCAATCTCCTCATAACTCAATCCCCTGATCTTATCAATATATTCAATTTCCCTGCTACCGGGATAAACAATATGTGTATGAGAATCGCACCATGAAGGAAAAACCATTTTTCCAATAGCGTCAATGATCTTTAATTTATTATTATCAGAAGAAACACTGTTAACATCCTCCATACTTCCAAATGCTTTGATCTTTCCATCAGCTATGTGCAAAAAAGCATTTTTTATTGTTGGTAATTTGGCCATTTCTGAGCCTGAAACTTTTAACTTTCCGGCTTCAGATGTTTCAATCTGAACTAGTTCCTTGATATTTTTGATCAGTATTTCCATAGTCAATAAATATTTTTACTACAAAGATGCAACAAAGATATTCACAAAATCTATAGTATAGTATATATTATGCAAATCAAAAGTTAAAACATACCTTTTTTAGCCACAGATTACACTGATTTTCACTGATTGTAATAACATCATTCTCGAATGCGCTAAATAGAACTGTTTTCTCTCTGTGATAATCTGAGAAATCAGTGGCGCTTTTTCTTATATATTTCATGTGACTTTGTTTAATATGACCTCAACCCTTGATTCGCACATATTATAAAATATATGAAATTTTTCATGCAACCATTACACCTTTTATTATGTCTATTTTAAGAAATTCAGGTAGTCATGTACTTAAACGCTTATAAGTTTTATTAACAATAGCTTTTAATTAGCAAATTTTTGTATATTTGCACGATCAAATTTTAAAGGGGAAAATTATTTATGATCAAAAGGAATACACTCATTACCAGTATTTTAGTACTATGCTTTATTAGCTTTTCTTTTGCAGGTAAGGTAGAAAAAAATATCGCCGAAAAGGTTGCAAGGAATTTTTATTACGAAAGAGTTAATCAATACAATGAAACTCCATACAATCAAATTGTCTTTTCAAGCGTGGATGTTGTTGAAAGCAATGGACAGCCAGTATATTACATATTTGAACTTACAAAAAAGGGTTTTGTGATAGTTTCTGCCGAAGATGCTGTATATCCGGTATTAGGCTATTCGTTTAAGAGTGATTTCGTAAACAAAGATGATAATCCTGCTCTGAATGACTGGATGAATTCTTACGAAAAGCAGATTGAACATGCCACTAAGAGCAAGCTCTCTGCCACAGAGGAGATCAGTTCTTTATGGAAACATCTCAGAACTGACGACCTTAATGATCTCAAACCTGCCAAAGATAGCAAAGGTGTTGAACCTCTTTTAGAAGCAAAATGGGGACAAGGGACATATTATAACAGATTTTGTCCTGAAGATCCTGCTGCAAGTAACGGACGCTGTCCGACAGGTTGTACTTCAACTGCAATGGGGCAGGTTATGTACTATTACAGATATCCTGAAACCGGAGCTCTCTCAAAGACTTACTCATCAAACTACGGCTACCTAAGTGTAAATTTTGGCAATACAACATATGAATATGAAAATATGCTAAACTCACCTGATAACAACACAGGGATGAGTGGTGCAGCAATATCTGAATTAATTTATCATTGTGGTGTTAGTGTTAGCATGGATTATGGACCTGACGGATCAAGTGCAAGCCTAGCAAGCGCAGCATCAGCGCTAAAGATATTCTTCTTGTATTCAACTTCAACTACTAACATTAAAAGATCGGGCTATACTAATTCACAATGGACGAATTTTCTGACAGCAAATCTGGATAACAAAAAACCGGTTATATATGCCGGATTTCCAAGCTCCGGAAGCGGTGCCGGACATGCTTTTGTTTGTGATGGCTACCAGGGAAGCAATTATTTTCATTTTAACTGGGGCTGGTCAGGAAGTAGCGACGGATATTTTTATATTGACAATCTAAATCCCGGGGGACTTGATTATAGCGGTGCTAACCAGGCTATTGTTAATCTTTATCCAAAAAATAATTATCCAACATATTGCTCTAATCAAACACAAATAAAATCAACCTCAGGATCATTTCAGGACGGCAGCGGACCTATGGATTACCAGGTTAACTCTGATTGCAGCTGGTTGATCTCTCCTCCCGATAACGATTCAGTTATTAATTATAAACTGAGTTTTGATTCTTTCAGTACAGAGTCAGTAAATGATATTGTCACTATCTATGACGGTGAAACAACTTCTGCACCTGTTGTAGGTTCCTTCTCAGGAACAACAAAGCCTACAGGAACATACACAACTACAGGCAATAAGGTGCTTGTGACATTTGTTACTGACGGAACAGCAACATCTAAAGGATGGCAAATTAAATATACATCAACAAGCGTTAGCTATTGTAATATTCTTACTCTCACTGATGGCAGTGGCACACTCAGCGATGGAAGCGGTGATAAAAATTACAATAATAATGCAAGCTGTCTGTATTTTATCCGCCCAACAGATGCGACATCAGTTACTCTTTATTTCACGAAATTCGAAACTGAAGCTGTAAATGATTTTGTCGTAATCACTGATGCAAACAGTGGTGCCTTTCTTGGGAAATATTCAGGCAATAATCTTCCGGCAAGCGTTACTTCCAACACGGGGGCAATTCAATTGTTTTTCAAATCTGATTGGGGACTGAATGCAGCCGGATGGGAAGCATATTACGATACACTTAGCTCAGCAGGCATAGATGATATAAACATACTCGAGTCTGTAGAAATTTACCCAAACCCAACTCGCAATAATTTGAATATTCAGCTTTTCCTGGAAAATGAAGAAACTATCAATCTTAAGATTTTTTCAATCACAGGACAACTAATATATAAAGAAGAAATGACAAACGTATCCGGAGATTTTAACAAACAGATAGACCTGTCAGGCTTTCATAAAGGAATTTATTTTCTTCAATTACTTAATGATAAAGGGATCATTACAAAAAAAATAATCCTTGAATAAGTAATACAAATTAATCTTATCAAATAACAAAATTCATTTATATTATGAAAAAACATTTTTTAATACTTTTTAGTGCTTTGATAATTAGTTCGGCAACACTGGTGCATGCTGATGATGTTAGTATCAAAAATGCAGAAAAAGTTGCCGTAAGCTTTTTTTATGAAAAAGTAAATCAGTTCAAAACTGTTGATTATAATGATATTAACATAACAAATAGTTTTACCGAAAATAGAAACAATGAAGCTGTATATTATATTTTTAATATTAATAATGATGGCTTCGTGATTGTCTCTGCTGAAGATGCTGCCTATCCTGTACTCGCTTACTCTTTTGAAACTTTACATTACACACAGAATAATTCACCTGAATTTGAATACTGGATGGATAATTATGCAAGACAGATTACAGACATGAAGGCCAAGAATCTAAAGGCAGATATTGAGGCTGAGAAGACATGGAGCCATCTGTTAACATCTTCTCCTACTGAACTTAAAACAGCAAAATCCAAATCCATAGCACCTTTTATAACAACAACCTGGGGACAGGGTAAATATTATAACAAGTTTACACCTTACGATCCTCAAGCGATGGATGATAATCATTGCCCTACAGGCTGCGTAGCAACTTCTATGGCTGTAGTAATGAACTATTACAGGTATCCGGTAAACGGTTTTGCATCAAAAACTTATAATGCAAATAATGCACAATGGGGTTATGGTGATTACGGTTATCTTTCTGCGGATTTTGAAAATACTACTTATGACTACGATCAGATGCTACCTACTTATGATGGTAACAGTGGAGAAAGCTGCACTCAAGTCTCAAGATTAATGTATCATGCAGGTGTATCGGTGAGTATGATGTATGGCCCCGATGGATCAGGAACTGGTATGAACGATGCATTTCAGGCATTAAAAGTATATTGGAAATTTTCAACATCTATACAGATAAAAGAAAGAGCAGGAACAATTCCTAGTCAATGGCTTAGTTATTTAACAACTAACCTGGATGACAAAAAGCCTATAATTTATGCCGGAAGAGACAACAGCCCCGGTGGTGGTGGGCATGCCTGGATTTGCGATGGATATCAGGGTACGGATTATTTTCATTTTGACTGGGGATGGGAAGGCTCTGATAATGGCTACTATTATATCAACAACCTAAATACCAGTAACGGAAATTACACTGACGATCAGGAAGCTCTGTTTAACATTTATCCTAAAAATTCTTATCCAACACATTGCACCGGACAAAAAGATATAATCGGAACTTCGGGAACAATTGTTGATGGAAGTGGCAAATTTGATTATCAGGACAATAATGATTGTACCTGGTTAATTAAACCACCTTCCAATGACTCAATTGAAAATATCACTCTTAAATGGCATGCTTTTGATACTGAAAGCGGACAGGATATTGTTACGGTTTATGATGGATCAAGCATTTCAGACCCTGTACTTGGGACATATTCAGGAAACTCAATTCCTCCGGAAGTGACATCCACTGGAACTGAAATGTTAGTCAGATTTGTTACTAATAGCAGCAATGGACACCCGGGTTGGCTTGCCACCTATTCTACATCAGGCCCACACTATTGTAATTTTATGAGTCTTACTGATGTAAGTGGAACTATTGAAGATGGAAGTGGTGCAAAGAATTACCGTAATAAAACCTCTTGCCTTTATTTTATACAGCCACCAGGAGCTACCACAATAGACTTTACCTTAACCAAATTTGATACTGAGGAAGGATATGATTATCT
>JAIOTT010000385.1 GCA_021106655.1 Bacteroidales bacterium | reverse complement strand
CTCTTTCTTCAATTCTATTTCCTCTAGCAACTCAGGTGGATCAATTCTCTTTAAAAACCCTCCTGTGATTGTAAAAAACAATTGTGTTTCAGGTTGATTTAGGCCTTCTTTTTTTATAATAAGATAGTAATGAAGTCCCATTTCTTCATTTTCAAGATATTCTGCACTGGAAATTTTATATTCATGGAGCTTTTCAAAATTATCATATGCATAATCCATAATAGGAGTAGGAAGGGATTTAGGGTCTACCTTTTGCCGTTCATAAATGGATTCATCTTTGCTTTCTTTTTTCTTCTTTTTCTTCTTTTTCTTCTCTTTTGTATTACCACTCACTTCACTATCCGCGACCTTGTCGAAATCATCCTCATAAACATTGACTTCATCAACAAAAGCCTCACTTGGATCATCAGGTATTTCAGGCTCAATTACTTTTTCAAACCTTCCGACTTTATCAAAGAACAGTTCTGTGACAGGGGGATCTTTAACACCTTTCATCTTTTGAGTGATTTGAGCATAATAATAATTTTTACGATCGGCTCGTGTAACTTTTTCACCATAGATGAATTTACTGCCTGGATATTCCATATCGATAAAATTTTCAATAGGGCGGAAAAGAGATTTGGGATCCATGATCTCTTTTGATTCTATCCATACTCCTTTGGGGGAGAATTCGGCTTTAATATTAAGATCATCCATAAAAAAATCAACTACATAATTTATTTTATGAAGTGTGTCCCAGATTATTTCCTCAGCACGTGAATATTTCCTCTTAAAATACATGATCACATCAGGTGGAACATCACTTTCACTTAATTTCTGATCTCTGAATTCAATATCTTCTTCTATTTTAACTTTTTCTTTTTTTGGTGGAGGTGGTAATTTCTCTTTTTTTTCAGCTTTAACTTTTTCAGCTTTTATTACATCTTCCACTACCTCTTCTTCAAAAGGATCTTCACCTGTTTTTCTTAAGAAGTTCCCGTTTAGATCAAAAAATAATTCAGTTACCGGTTGATTTATACCTTCATTCTTCACCTGAAGATAATAATAGCTTTCATTTTTATGGTTTTCGACATATGCAGAGAAATCAATAATGAGGGTTTCATACTTTTCATCAACATAGTTATTGATGTTACTAGGTAATTCTTTCTCACCAATTAAAAATTTAGTTTTATCCCATTTCCCATCGGCACTAATTTCAACCAGGCTGGCCTGGCCATCAATTTTTGTTGTTGCGACATAAGCGTTATCAATTTTTTCCCAGTTTTTAACTTTTGCCTCAGGATATTCGTCCTGGAATCCCTTTATGATTTCAGCGGGTAGATCAGCTTTGTCGATTTTCTGCGAATAAGCAGAAAAGGAAATAAAGCTTATGAATAAAACTAATATTCTTGTTTTCATTATTGATAGTTTTCTTAATTAATTATTTCCTAATGTGAACTGACAGGTTAACCCTTCAGTTTAGAGACGATTCATTTTTATTGTTTGTTCTCTGTCAGGTCCAACGGATACAATATTTATAGGTAGTTTGACTTCATTTTCAATGTAGTTGATATATGCACTAAGATCTGCCGGAATATTTTCAAGGGATTTTATATTATCAATTTTCTTATTCCATCCCGGGAGTGATTTATAATGAGGTTTGATGAGATCCTGCGACATATCATAAGGGATATGGTCACTTAATTGATCACCATATTCATAATGTGTACAAACTTTTATTTCTGCGAACAGGCTCATAACATCAGCTTTCATCATAAATAATTCATCAATTCCGTTTAACATTATGGCATATTTTAAAGCTGGAATATCCAGCCATCCACATCTTCTGGGTCTTCCTGTTGTGGAGCCAAATTCTTTTCCTTCAACGCGTAGTGCTTCACCGGTTTTATCTGTAAGTTCAGTGGGAAACGGTCCGCTTCCAACACGTGTACAATAAGCTTTAAATACACCAAAAATATTATTGATCTTTTTGGGGGCAATACCCAGGCCTGAACAAACACCGGAAGAAACAGTATTGGAAGAGGTAACAAAAGGATAGGAACCGAAATCAATATCAAGCAGAGTTCCCTGAGCGCCTTCAGCCAGGATTTTTTTATTATTATAAAGGCTTTCATTGATAAAATATTCACTGTCGATGATTTTCAGGCCTTTCATCATATTTATTCCGTCAAGCCATTTTTGTTCGTATTCATCGAAGTTTAACTTATCTATCAGGTAATCAGAATAATTAAATTTCAGAAACTCAATTATGTCAAGATGTTTTTGTTTGAGAATTTTGTATTTGTTTAAAAATCCATTTTCAAGGATGTCACCTACCCTGATCCCGTTTCGGCTTATTTTATCCGTATATGCCGGGCCAATACCTTTGAGAGTGGAGCCAATTTTTGATTTTCCTTTAGCTTTTTCATAGGCCGCATCCAGCAAACGATGGCTGGGAAGAATTATATGAGCTTTTTTTGATATCAAAAGATTTTCTCTAGGATCAACATTTTTCTCGTACAGGCTAATAAACTCATTGTTGAGGATAAACGGATCAATGATTACACCGTTACCAATGAGGTTCATTTTTTCCTTGTGAAATATGCCAGAAGGAATTGTATGCAGTATTTGCCTTTGCTTATTGAATTCAAGAGTATGCCCTGCATTAGGCCCACCCTGAAACCTTGCAATAATATCATATTCAGGAGTAAGAACATCAATTATATTACCTTTTCCTTCATCACCCCATTGCAAGCATAATAATACATCAACTTTCATTTAAATAGAGGATTAATTAATTAAACCACATCCTTATCATTAGTTTTCCTGTTCTTCACAGGTTCCATAAAAGGTTAATGAATGATGTGAGACTTTAACGCCAAGCATTTTCTCAACTGAACTTTGGATCTCCTGTAAACGAGGATCACAAAATTCAAGAACTTTTTTAGTATTCAGGCAAATGAAATGATCATGTTGTTTGAATTTATATGCTCTTTCAAATTGCGCACAATTATTTCCAAACTGGTGTTTAACAACAAGGTTACAGTTTAAAAGTAATTCAATCGTGTTGTAAAGAGTTGCACGGCTAACCCTGTATTTGTTATTTTTCATTTGAATATAAAGGGTCTCTATATCAAAATGTCCGTATGTCGAGTAGATCTCTTTAAGTATAGTAAATCTCTCAGGTGTTTTCCTGTGACTATTCTTCTCCAGATAGTCGGTAAAAATACTTTTTACCGTTTCAATTGTGTCTTTATTAATATCTTTCATCTGCAATAAAATTTTGCATAAAAATACAAAAAATATTTTATTAATATTGTGTATAAATAAGAAGATTTTTTTATCACATTATAAAAGAGCCTCTGAGATATTATTTATGCGATATATTTTTTTAATGTCTTTTATATGTTTTATCTGATCAATTATTTCATTCAGTTTTTTCGAGTCAGTTACCATGATCATAACAGCTGCAGTCATAATTTCTCCGTTACTGTCGTAATGAAAGTTACGAATGTCGGACTGATGCTCCTTGGCCAGGATTTTTGTGATCTGATGGATTAACCCTATATTATCGATTCCTGTAATTTTAATTCCTGTGAGGAAACTTTTGGATTCGGGATTAGTCCATTTTGTTTTTATTATTCTATTTCCATATTTTGACATTAAAGGTATAGCTTCCGGGCAATTAGTTCGGTGAATTTCAATTGGTTTTTCAGGGATTATCAACCCAATAATATTATCCCCTGGTATTGGATTGCAACAGGATGAAACAGTATATTGGATATCTGAAGATCCAGCATCTATATTAACAGATTTATTTTTTATTTTGCCCAAAAGAGTTTCCGGCAGGCTTTTGGATTCCTGGATTTTAGTTCTGGCAAAGGGGTTAATTAAATAACCAAGCCATTTAATTTTCTCCTGGTCATGGAAACAGGCTTTGACCTCTTTAATGCCTAGATTTCCTTTTGCGATTTTATAATAAAGATCCGTTAAGCTTATATTGTTAAAGGTTTGAAGTTTCGCAATATTTTCCGGGGTGAATTCAATTTTTTGTTGATAAAAATACTTTCCTAACGTTTCTTTTCCTTTTTCGAATAATTTCTTTTTATCGTCTTTAATTGCATCTTTAATTTGAGATTTCGCCCTTGCAGTGATCACAAATTCATTCCATTCGTTTTTTGGTTTTTGTTTATTGGAGGTGATAATTTCAACCTGGTCGCCGGTTTTGAGTTTATTATTTAGAGGAACGAGTTTATAATTAACTTTTGCGCCAATACATTTATTTCCGATCTGTGAATGGATGTTGTATGCAAAATCCAGGGCAGTTGATCCTGCTGGTAAGGTTTTTAAATCACCTTTTGGCGTAAAGACATATATTTCATCAGAGAACAGATTTAATTTAAAATCGTTGACAAAATCAATAGCGTCAGAATCATTATCTTGCAATGACTCCCGTATTTTCGCAAGCCACTGTTCAAGTCCAACCTCAGGGTCAGAAGAATCTTTGTATTTCCAGTGGGCGGCATATCCTTTTTCAGCTATTTCATCCATTCTGGTTGATCGAATCTGTACTTCAACCCATTTACCGGTACGACTCATTAAGGTTGTATGTAATGACTCATAACCATTAGCTTTTGATAAAGAGATCCAGTCGCGTAAGCGGTCTTGTTTTGGCCGGTAGATCTCTGTAATTATAGAATAAACTCTCCAGCAATCTGTTTTTTCCTTTTCCAGGGGTGTGTCGATAATGATCCTTACTGCAAACAAATCAAATACTTCTTCAAAAGGAATTTCCTTTTTTTTCATTTTATTCCAGATCGAATATATAGATTTGGTTCGTGCGAGGATAGTAAATTTTACATCTCCATCCGTTAAAGACTTCTTTATTGGGTAAATAAATTTATTGATAAACTTGTTTCTGTCTTTTTCTGTTTCTTTGATCTTTTCGGAAATGTTCTGAAAAACAACGGAATCAGTATATTTCATTGCCAGATCTTCCAAATCGGTTTTAATATTGAACAAGCCAAGGCGATGAGCTAAGGGTGCATAGATATAAAGAGTTTCTGATGCTATTTTCATTTGTTTGTCAGTGGTCATAGCATCCAGTGTTTGCATATTATGCAGGCGGTCGGCAAGTTTTATAAGAATTACTCTGACATCATCTGAGAGAGTGATTATTATTTTCCGGAAATTTTCAGCCTGTAAGGATGGTGTTTTGTGGTCAAAAATCCCTTTAATTTTTGTCAATCCATCAATAATTTTAGCAACTTTTTCTCCAAACAAACCTTCAATATCCGAAATAGTACAATCAGTATCTTCCACAACATCATGCAGGAGGGCGCAAATTACAGAAGTCGCTCCCAGTCCAATTTTAGTAGAAACAATATTTGCAACTTCAAGAGGATGGTAAATATAGGGCTCTCCGGATAATCGTCTCATATCTTTATGAGCATCAACAGCAAAATTAAAAGCTTTCCTGATGCTCAATTTGTCCTTTCTCCCGTTCTTGAGGCTTATTCCTCTTAGCAGTTTTCTGTAACGCTTTAATATTTCCTTTTTTTCTATTTCTTGCGTATCCGGATGCATATCTTTGCGAAAATATCAGTTTGCAATAAGCTTAACAAAATTACATTAATTTTTAATATTTATTCGTCTTTAATTTGTGAATTCGTGGTAGGGGAAATATTCTAAAAAAAAATGTTATTATTTTGGTCTGTTAAATTAATCATAGTAATTTTGTATTAAATTTGTCTGTATACGTAATCCGCAAATAATCTCCCGATTCAATCGGTTTATTATATACTTATGTTGAAAATGCTTAGGATCTACTTAGTTTTTATTTTACTATGGGTAATTTCTTTACCTGCTTTTAGCACTCATCAGAGAGCTGGGGAGATCACTTATCGTCATATTTCAGGATATACTTACGAAGTCACAATACTTACTTATACTTATACACCCAGTCCTGCCGACAGGCCGGAACTTGAGATATTATGGGGAGATGGGACGTATAGTATCCTCCCCAGAACAGAAATAATTGATTATCCAAATGATATCCGGCGAAGTTTGTATTTAGGGACACATACATATAGTGGTAATGACACTTATATTATTTCAATGGAAGACCCGAATAGGAATTATGGTGTTATAAATATTCCTAATTCTGTTAATGTACCAATGTACCTGGAGACAATACTTGTTATAAACCCATTTCTGGGTCCAAATAACTCCCCAATTTTATTACTTCCACCTCTGGATGAAGGATGTGTTAATAAACCCTTTTACCACAATCCCGGTGCTTATGATGTTGATGGTGACAGTATTTCATACCGTCTTATAGATTGCCGGGGGATGAATGGTCTGCCAATCCCAGGCTTTGAGCTGCCTCAAACCAGCAGCATTTTTGAACTGGATGAAATAACAGGCGATCTGATTTGGGACTCACCTGTAATGCAGGGAGAATATAATATAGCAATGCTTATTGAGGAATGGAGAAATGGGATTAATATCGGATCTGTTACCAGGGATATGCAAATACTTATAGCCGCTTGTGATAATGATCCGCCTGTTATTCAAACTATAATTGATACTTGTATAGAGGCCGGGTCAACGCTTTCATTCAGAGTTACTGCAACAGATCCTGATGGCGACCTTATCACTCTTACAGGGACAGGTGGCCCGATAGTTATGACTGACCACCCTGCTGATTTCCCACAGCCTGTTGATTCAGTTGGAACAGTTTCTTCAGTATTTACATGGAATACCGTTTGCAGTCATGTCCGGAAAAATCCATACCAGCTATTCTTTAAAGCAATAGATAATGGCACACCTGTCAGGCTTGTGGATTTAGAAACTATGAAGATTACTGTTATTGGACCTGCTCCTCAAAACCTCACTCCAACTCCTTTGGGAAATACAATTCATCTCTACTGGAATAAGAGTCCATGTCCTAATTCATCAGGATATAAGATCTATAGGAAAAGCGGCTACTATGGCTTTTTCCCTTCTCATTGTGAGACAGGTGTACCGGCTTATACAGGATACAAATTAATACACGTAATTCAAGGAATTAATGATACAACATTCATAGATGATAATAATAGTAGTGGACTAATTCATGGAAACCAATATTGTTATATGGTTGTTGCTGTTTATCCTGATGGTGCAGAAAGCTACGCATCCCTTGAAGCATGTACTTATCTAAAAAAGGATGTTCCCGTTATAACAAATGTGAGTATTAATTTTACTGATAATAATGATGGATCTGCATATATTGCCTGGTCTAAACCTACAGAGTTAGATACTTTGCAAGCACCCGGACCACACAAATATCTTATTTATCGTGATGATAGTTTTACAGGGTCAGGGTTGACCCTAATAGATTCAACAAGCAAGGATCTTAATGATACAATTTATATTGATACATTATTGAATACAACTAATTTTCCATATAGTTATCGTATTGACCTATACAATGATTCAATTGGTAAAAGATTTCTGATAGGGACTACGCAAATTGCTTCTTCTGTTTTCCTGTCGATCACACCAACTGATAATGAATTACAGTTAAGCTGGGATGAGAACGTTCCATGGACAAACAATGAGTATACTATTTATAAACGAAATTCTGTTACATCTTTGTATGATTCTATTGGCTGGTCTGATACTCAGACATATTCTGATATTGGTCTCATTAACGGAATTGAATATTGCTATTATGTAAAAAGTAAAGGTATGTATACCGCAACCGGAATAATTGACCCGATAATAAATTTCTCGCAAATAAAATGCTCAAAGCCTAATGACAATCAACCTCCATGCCCACCTGTTTTATCCGTTCGGACTAATTGCATTTTTATTGAAAATCTGTTGACCTGGACAAACCCTAATAATTATTGTGCTGATGATGTTGTAAAATATAATATCTATTATGCATCTACCAATGATGTAGACTTTAATCTTATCGCGACAAACAATCATGCTACAGACACAAGCTTTTTGCATAAAAATTTGCAGTCTATTGCAGCATGTTATGCTGTTACTGCTATAGACTCTGTTGGTAATGAAAGTATTTTCAGCAATATTGTATGTATAGATATCGACAGTTGCTCAATTTATAAATTACCAAATGTATTTACCCCTAATGATGACGGTAAAAATGATTATTTCAGGCCATTTCCCTATACTTCCGTTGAAAAAATTGACATAAAAATATTTAATCGCTGGGGTAAGATAGTTTTTGAGACTCAGGATCCTGATATCAATTGGGATGGGAAAAACCAGGAAAATCAGAAAGAATGTAGTGAAGGTGCATACTTTTTTGTGTGCGATGTTTTTGAACTTAAGCTTACAGGCCCTGCGAAGAGAACGATTAAGGGAGCTGTTTATCTACTAAGAAGTGACTAAAATTACAAGTGACTAGAGTGACTATAGTTAAAAGAATGGGGAAAACCTATTTGTTATCATAATTTTAGTCATTCGAAATTCTAGTCACTTTAGTCATTTGTAAGAATAGAATTAATAATTTAAATATTTGAGTTATGTTTACTGGAATAGTTGAAACAATGGGAAAAGTTGTCAGTATTGACAAGGAAAAAGGGAATATTCATTTTACTATTGAGACTCCTGTCAGTGATGAATTAAAGGTTGATCAATCAATGTCGCATGATGGTGTTTGCCTTACCATTGTTAAGGTTGACTACGAAAAAAAGAACTATGTCGTTACAGCCATTCAGGAGACTCTTGACAAGACTAATCTTGGATCCTGGAAAAGAGGATATGAGGTTAATCTCGAAAGAAGTATGAGGATGGATGGAAGGTTTGACGGGCATATTGTTCAGGGGCATGTTGACCAGACAGCAATTTGTACAGGTGTTGATGAAGCTGACGGGAGCTGGATGTTCAGGTTTGAATATGATCCTACAAGAGGAAATATAACAGTTGAAAAAGGATCAATATCCGTTAATGGTGTTAGCCTAACTGTTGTTGATTCAGGTAAAAACTTTTTCACTGTTGCGATTATCCCATATACATATGATGTAACAAATTTTCATAATTTCAGAAACGGCACTGTAATAAATATTGAATTTGACGTTTTCGGAAAATATGTTGCGAAGCTGCTGAAGCTTTATATGGAGCAGCAGGGTAATTAGAATAATCGAATGACGAGCTTAGTGACCAAATCCGGAAATTTGAAACTGGAAATTGGAAATTAGGAAATATTCTTCCCTACTCAACTACTCACCTCACTCAACCACTCAACTGAAAAAATCTCGCCACCCGCAACAACCATAAACTATAAACTACAAACCGTTTCCCAGAGGATTTCATGTTTGAACTTACTAATGATGAACATAATAACTTGAGGAGTAATTTTGGCACCTCAAGTTGGGGAGGAGCAAGATATGCTCCTATGGCATTTACAGAGCATGGTGTTCTGATGTTGTCAAGTGTTTTGAATAGTGCCAAAGCTATAAAAGTGAATATTCAGATTATGCGTAGGGAGTACAAATTACACGCATCCAATTATGGATTACGAATTTTACCTGCGAACGTGTAAACCTGCGAACGCGCGAACCTTTTAACCGTTTCCCCATTTTCAAATTATTTCCTGTCTACTGCTTACTTTTTGAATCTTTGAAATTTTTGTTTTCATGACTAAATCCAATTCTATTCCTGTTTTCCTGGTCAAATCTCAGCTGTTTATCTTCTTCAAATTGTTTCAAGTAGTCAAAAATTATTAATATTTGATCATTATGCTCTAATAGTGTTTTATCAATATCACTTAGTTTTTTGAGAATTTCTGTATGCCTTTGAATCATTTTTCGCATTCTTATAAACACTTTCATTATTTGAATGTTAATTAGAATAGCTTTTTCACTATGCAATACACAAGAGAGTTGCGCTATACCAAATTCTGTGAATGCATAAGGAGGATATCTTAATCCCATTTTATCAGAATTGGAGGAGCCAAATTGGCTCCTCCAATTTTTGAACTCCTTATCAGTTAATTGAAACATAAAATCCTCCGGGAACCTTAGGATGTTTCTTCTTACTTGTCTTTTAAGCTGTTTAGTCTCAACTCCATAAAGTTCAGCTAAATCACGATCGAGCATAACTTTTTCATTCCGGATGTAGTATATCTTGCTCATTACAGCTTCGTCAGTAATTAATAATGACAGTTCTTTTTGTTCAGGCATAAATAATAAGTGTTTGAATTAAAAATGTTCTTCAGTGCTTAGTATTTATTCTGAATCAAAAGTAACCTTGTATAAATAAATAATGTGTAAATCT
>JAIOTT010000499.1 GCA_021106655.1 Bacteroidales bacterium | reverse complement strand
TAGTGCATAAAGATATCGGGTTGTGAATGACCGTCAAGGTAAGGTTCGCTGATGCAACCTGTTCCGCATGTAAGGCCATTTGCAAACGATCCGGACAAGAATTTTCCGCTACCACTACGTATGCTGGCTCCCGAATTTGAGTTTAAATCACAAGCATAGGAGCCCGGCAACCATTCCCAAGCATCATGGTAAGTGTTATAATTGTACCACCCACCATATAGAATTGCCTGTACTCCTGAATCGGCCGGACTACCATCTGTAAACATTGCCGTTGGCTGGCCTATTTCTGTTTCGTTTGCTTCCTGTTTGTAAGGAAAGTTGGCTTCCTCGTAATAGAACTTAATGTAAGCAGCATCTTTATCGAAATCGCCATATGTGCTTGGTGCATAATGGTAACCTGCTTGCAAGGTAGAGTCGTTGTACACTCCAAAGCGGTGGTCGGCATAAGCCATGCCATTGTAATATTCAGGGTCAGGATCGAAATAAATATATTTATCGCCATATAATGCCATGTCGATTAAATTCTTGTTCATCCTCACATCTGTTCCAATAAGCCTCGAAACAAGATACATGTGAGTGCCATAAAATGAATATGTATGGTTGAAGCTACCCTTATCGGCAAAATTGGTAGGAGAACTTTCGTAAAAGGGGTTTATAGAATAATATGTGGGGAAGCTTGGTATTGTACTTGTTCCTAAGGAATACAGGCTCGAAAGGGCATTGTCTAATGACCGACCAGTATTTGTGGCAATGGGTAGTACCAATTTATATGGTATCCTGTCGCAAAGTAAAAAATAATAAATGCTGGTATCACCTAATGCCAATAGTTTATTGCGGATAGGTATTACCATCTCGTCCCAAAAATCAGTCCATTGATTATTGTAATAATAATAGTTTGAGACAGAAATATTAAGTGCTAATAAATTAGAATCAGGGACATTCCTTTTTTCCTGATAATACAGTGCCAGTTCTTTCGAGTCGGCAACACCATTGTTATTATTATCAATATCATTTTCATTATAAATTATCAAAAGTTTTTCGGGTGCTACCTTATGAAAAGCAGGTACTGTTTGGGCAAATACCGAAGTTGATAATATAAAAATCAGGAGCAGAAGTGTGTTTTTCATTTGTTAATAATTTTGAGTTACTACAGTCTTCAGACTTCCAACTATGTTCTGGCCAATATTTGAATTAGAAGAGTACCTTAAATTCATTAAAGTTATTGATTTCTCCATTTTCAATTTCAATATTTTCCACAATTGCTCTCGGAGGCCCTTTCCTGCACCAGTCAAGAAATTTATTTACTTTGTCAATGGAACCTTCAACTTCAATAAACACAGATTCATCATACAAATTCTTTACATATCCATAAACTCCTATTACCTCTGCTATTTGCCTGGTGTGATAACGGAATCCTACATTCTGCACTTTGCCTGTGATACTTATGCGTAAATTTTTGATTGTTATTTCATTCATCATTAGTGGTAGCCTCAGACAAAACTGCTAAATTATTAATTATTTTCAATAGTCATTGTTTTCTCTTGTTGCCCGTCATTAACCCATGTTATAAATAGTTTGTATCCCAAGGATAGTACAATTGCGCCGATAAATAGCCCAAGAAATCCTGATACGATCATTCCGCCAATTGCACCAAGGAAAATAACCAGTGTAGGGACAGGAGCTCCTTTACCCATTAGCATTGGTTTTAAGATGTTATCTAAAAGGGTAAGAAGAACTATTAATACTGTCCATAAGGAAGCAATTAATGGTTCTTCAACAGAAAAAAGATAAATGATCACAAATAGACTAACCAATCCGGGGCCTATTTGAATTATTCCAAGGATAAGACATAATAATGCCCATAATCCAGCATATGGAATACCAGCAAGTAAAAATACAGCACCAAGCAAAAATGATTGGATAAAAGATACACCCACAACACCTTTTGCAACCTGCCTGATTGTTATCTCTGTAACAGAAGCAAATTCATCCCCGCTTTCTTCTCCCACTAATTTGCGGAAGAATTTTCTGCTTATCTTATAAGCATTATCAGAACCGACAAGCAAGATTCCGGCAATAATGATTGAGATAATAAATTGTAGCAATCCCATACCGGTGCCTACAATGGCATTCAATAGCCAGCCTCCGGCAGATACTAACTCAGCTTCATATGTTTTTAGTAATCCTTGCAAATTATTAGAAGCCAGTTGCCAGGTACTATGGACGGTATTTCCTATTACAGGCCATTTTGCAACATCATCAGATGGAGGGGGTATATGAATATTCTTATTCTTTAAATCTCCCCCAAAATCCTTGATCCCTTCTACCATAGATGAAGTAAACTTGATACTTGGGATGATCAGGATAGCCAGTAGAATAATGGTGATTATTGTTGCTGTAAGTTTCTTTTTTTTGCCCAGTTTCTGGCTGATACTTTTATAAAAAGGATATAATGTTACTGAAATGATTATTGCCCATATTACAACATTTGCAAAAGGCCAGATTATTTGAAAACACCATGCAAACAATAATAAAAGAAATCCAAGTTTGATGGTAATGTCGATAGCCTTACTTATATGATCATTTTTTTTGTTAGTTTTTTCCATGATATTTTTTGTTTATAACATCAATCAAGAGTTAAAAATGTATATAGCATTATTTATTGAACCGATAATCAATATGTTACAGTCTGTCACTAACCACTTCATTCAGTCAGCCTTCTAACCATAAGTCCTGAAATTTTCTCAAAAAGTTGTTTAGGAGAAAATACCCTCCAATTCAGGATGTCGAGCATGCCACCGAAAGCAAAATAATAATCAAGGTTTGAGCCCTGAAATTCACTGATAACGTGAGTCCTGAAATTAACAGCAGCTATCCAGCCATCTTCCAGCTCGTCAAACCATTCCTGGTAATAGGAATCATCGGAAGAGTGGAAATTCATAATATTTTCACCAATAAGAATGAATTTGTTTATTCCATTATCAGAAAGTGTTTCAACAACATTTCTTTTAAGGTACATAATGTCGTTATGCAAAGTATCATTCCATTCTCCCAATAACTCGATAATGCAGTAGGAAGATTCGTAATCGACATATAATATTTTAATATATAATGTTGAAGAACCAATTGAATCCCACTGCGGGTGTATCAGATGATTGTACACAGCATGAGTAAATTCAAACTCACTATATTTGTGCCCAAAAAAAGGAGATAATTCATCTTCTGATGCAACATAAAGATGTCGCCAGGCATAATGTGGTTCTATGTCATGCATTGCTGTTGCGTGTTTATATATCCTTAAACTCTTTAGTTAGCTGATACCATGTGCCTTTCTCAGTCAAGACCATCTCAATAATATCAAGTACTATTAAATTTACAAGTATGGTTTCTGCTCTATATCTTGATATATCTGCAATAAGGCAAAATTCTGATAGCTTTATTGTATTGTAAGCTTCAAGATGATTTAGTAAAAGCTTTTCAGTATAAGTGTATTTGATGTATGTGCCTGTCTTACTTTCTTTTCTTTTCCAGACTTTTAAGAGAGTTTTATTCGCAAGAAGGTTTTGATCGTTCACACGAATATAAACCAGCCATATTCCATTGTGATCCTTAACATAATGTGGCTTTTCTTTGCTTTTTGGAATAATAAACTCAAGCACTTTTTTTCCATCCACCTTCCATTCATGGATATCAAATTTAACTTCCGGACTTGTATACATTTGTGCTGCAGCTTCAACCATATAAAATTCTTCTTCCGATCTGACTCCTGCAATAATACCATTATCTTTAACTCCCACTAGCAATCTGCCACCTTCAGTATTAGAAAATGCCCCAAGCGACTTTGCAATCTTCCTGGAGTCAGTGATACTGAATTTGAAATCAAGTTGTTGATGTTCTCCTTCTGCAATTAACTTTTTAATAAATGAAGACAAAACGAAAATATTTTAGATTTTAGATTTTTCTGGAAACGTTAATCCTCGCATCCACTGCCACTACCTTATCAGCCCTTCCAAGCAAGGGATTAAGATCCAGTTCTATTATTTCCGGTGCCACTGATACCAGAGCAGAGAGACGTAAAATAATATCAGTGAATTTCTCTTCATCCACTCCTTCCTGGCCTCGTACTCCTTGAATGATCTTATAGCTTTTTAAACTCCTGATCATCGATTTGACTTCTGATTTATCTAATGGTGCAAGGCCTGCAGCAACATCTTTAAATACTTCAATAAATATTCCACCTAATCCACACAAAATAAGATGCCCGAATTTTGGTTCATGCTTAGCTCCAACAAATAATTCAATTCCACTGAGCATAGGTTGTAAAAGGATAGCGGTGGTGTCTTTTATTTTTATCATCCTGTCAAATTCTCTTTCAACACCTTTTACATCTTTGATATTCAATACAACACCACCAACATCAGATTTATGAACCGGACCGACTACTTTCATAACAACAGGTAGTCCAAGTTTTTGTGCTGCTTCAACAGCCTCATCTTTAGTTTTAACAACTGCTTCGCCTGCCCGGGGAATACCTGCAGCATCAAGAAGTCCTTGTACTTCTGTTGGAGAGACATATCCTTCATCTGCTCCATCAATAATTTCTCTGATTAATTTGCGGTCAATATCAGGAAGTTTAATATCCTTTGGAGCCGGTTTAGTTGAATTACAGACTCTTGCCAGAGCATTTCCAAGTGTAACTTCATCAGGGAAGAATATTCTTCCTTTAGATAGGAACTCCTCAACTTCGTCCCTGGCAGTTAAAGTCGAAGGTAAGACAGGATAAATGGGTTTTTTAGCCGTTTTCATTTTTTCGTCAAGAACCTGATATACATCAAATATTTTGAATAATCCGGGAGTACCGAAGATCACAACCATTGCATCAATTTCGTCAAACTTCTCATCAACAAAATCGATAATGATACCGAGTTGCTCAGCAGTGCCGGTAGCCAAAAAATCGATTGGATTTGCAACAGATGAGCCAGGAAATAGTTGTTCAAGTAATTTTTTACTGGCGGGACTGTCAATATGGGGGATGTTAATTCCGTTGTTTGATAAAGTGTCGGTTAGCATAACTGCCGGACCTCCGGCATGAGAGATAATGGCTACATTTTTACCTTTTAATTCTTTATGCATAAAAACTGATGCAACACTTATAAGGTCATCTCTTCCATAGCAACGGACAATACCAGCTTTTTTGAAAAGAGCATCAACGGCAACATCTGAGCTTGCAAGTGCACCTGTATGGGACGAGGCTGCACGGCTTCCGGCTTCAGAAGAGCCTGCTTTAACAGCAGCAATTTTGCACCCCTTGCGAATAAGCGATGATGCATGCTTAAGTAACATCTCCGGTTTATCAATATTTTCAATATAGAGAAGTTTAATGTCAGAACTTATTTCCGGATCATAGGTCTCGTCCATATACTTTACAATTTCCTCAACTCCCATTTGTGCACTGTTTCCAACTGAGAACACACTGGAAAATGTCAATCCTTTTTGAATTCCTGATTCAAGGATAAAACATGCAGTAGCTCCGGAACCGGATATAAGTGTACATCCTTTGACATCAAGCTTTGGGATTGGTAATGTGAAAACACTATGATGATTTGGGGTTAATATGCCTATGCAGTTTGGACCTATCAATGCTCCATTTACTCTGTTGACTGATTCAACAATCTCATCTTCCAATATTTTACCTTCTACACTGCCTTCAAGTTCACTAAAACCTGCCGAAAGTATTATGAAAGCCCTTGTGTTTTTTAGCTGTGCAAGTAACTCAACCGTTGCAGGAACGAATTCTGCTGCAATAGCGATAATCGCCAGGTCAACTTCAGGGAGATCCCCCGGTGATTGACAACATTTTATTCCCTGTACGGAAACCTCTTTGGGATTAGTTACATAAAGGTCACCTTTAAATTTACTATCTATAAGATTTTTTAAGACTTTTCCTCCGGGTTTGTGAATATTGTTCGACCCTCCAACTACAACTATACTTTGAGGATCTATTAATTGTTTATTTATCATTGGTTAGTGAATTGTTAATTTAATCATCTGCTAATTTAAAAAAAAATGACTTCTAAAGTAAAAAATGCTGTAAATTTGTATCAAAGAAAATTGAAATGACAAACATTATGAAAAGATTAATTCATTTCTCACTAAGCATTTTCGTTGTTTTTCTTTTTGCATGTACTGAAGGCGACTCAAGTACAATAGTAAATAAGAAAGGAGATGACAAACAGGAAGTCAATAAAGTATCTCACCCAAAAAATATTATATTAATGATAGGCGACGGGATGGGTGTTTCGCAAATCTCCGCTGCATTGACGATCAGGAGAGATAGTTTGAATATTGCCAGATGTAAATATATTGGTTTCAGTAAGACATCTTCATTTGATGAGTTTATCACTGATTCCGGTGCATCAGGAACGGCCATGTCGACCGGGAATAAAACAAATAACCAATATTTAGCAGTGGATCCTCAAGGTCATTCTCTTCCAACTATACTTGAGATAGCAGAAGAAAATGGTTTGTCAACAGGCCTCGTTGCTACATCCTCCATAACTCATGCTACTCCTGCATCATTTATTGCCCATAATGTGGACAGAGGTGATTACGAAGCAATAGCACTGGATTTTTTAAAAACTGATATTGATGTCTTTATTGGAGGAGGAAAAAATTATTTTGCTGCCAGGAAAGATGGATTAAATCTCCTTGATAGCCTTAAGGCTAGAAATTATTATCTTATCTATAATAGTGGAGAGCTAGCAAAGATAGATAGTGGTAAGATTGCTGGTTTATTTTATGATGATCATCCTCCAAAATACAGTGAAGGCAGAGGATCTATGCTTAAAACTTCAGCATTAAAAGCAATTGAAATCCTTGAAATGAATGATATGGGTTTTTTTATGATGATTGAGGGATCACAAATTGACTGGGCAGGCCATGATAATGATTCAGAGTATCTGATGGATGAGACGCTGGATTTTGATGATGCTGTGGGTGCCGTTCTGGATTTTGCAGAAAAGAATATGGAAACTCTTGTTATTATCACTGCCGATCATGAAACAGGTGGATATGCAATTAATGGTGGTGATTTACAGGAAGGAAAAGTTGAAGGGGCATTCACATCAGGTGGTCACACGGGAGTAATGGTGCCGGTATTTGCCTTCGGGCCCGGTGCTGAAGAGTTTATTGGAATATATGAAAATACAGAGATATTTTTCAAATGCATGAAAGCATTTGGATTCAGTCAATAATTTATTAGCTGTTACTATTTTATTTTAGTAAACTTCTTGAGCTTTTTCTTGTCTATTATTGTATTTAACTCTGTTACAATATCCTGATATTCATTTCGCATACCAACTTTATACATCTCTATCAATGGGTCATCATCTATCACCATTTGCATAATAAGGTCAGTAGGAGGCGTCATATCGAATCTGCTATATGCATCATAAGAGATATTGAGGAATGCTACATTTTTAGTAATACCACGATTATCTAATAAAAAACCATCGTGAAGTTTTGTTGGGAGAGCCAGTTCTCCATTATAATATAGATCACTAAAAGCAGGGTAGGAGACAAGCATACTTTTATCTTCTGACAAGATCACAGGAACTTTATCAAAATAGTTATTTTTTGTTTTGTAAATTATGACAGGTGGTCCGGAAATTT
>JAIOTT010000449.1 GCA_021106655.1 Bacteroidales bacterium | reverse complement strand
ATTAAAATATGATGCAATAGATGTGTGGGCAGGGAAGACTTTTCCATTAAATATTCTTAAAAAAAAAGGTGAAAATAAAACATATTTTACTTTAGCCGGTAAGTATGGCAGATATGAATATATAGAACACCAGAAATTTGATGATGATAATGAGTATAAATATGAAAACCGTGATCTTTATCTTGCTAGCATTTCTATTTCAAGAAACAACTATTATCTGACTAACCTTATCTACAGTTTTGGTAAAACTGAAGATATTCCTTATGGATATAATCTTACTTATACCATTGGTGAAAAATTTGGAGAATACGGAAATACACTTTATACAGGGCTTAAATTCTCCTCTGGATTTTTTAATAAAAGAGGGCAATATTTATATGCAAATGCAGAATATGGGGGGTATATTTCAAGAGGATCATTGCATCAGGGCATGTTCAGTAGCAGAGGCGCATACATTTCTAAATTAACTGATCTTATAGGTTCTCAGCTCAGGAACTTTGTTTCGATAAGATATATGAACGGTATAGGCAGGTACAGCTACGAAAAGATATACTTAAATGATGAAAATGGATTCCGTGGAGTAGGTACAAATGAAGCTTTAACAGGAATACAAAGATTAACTTTTAATGTGGAATCAGTTTTATTTACACCAATAAATTTTTTCGGATTCAGGTTTGCAGCATTCGGATATATTGACAATGGATTTATTAGCTTTGAAAGAAATATTTTAAACACTACAAATTATTTTATGGGACTGGGACTGGGATTAAGAATAAGGAATGAGAACCTGATCTTTAAAACCTTCCAGATAGATTTTTCATTCTATCCTATTGCTCCTGATGATCTCAACTCTGTATACTTCTCAATAAAAAGTGTTGATAGTGTACGTCCATGGGATTTTAATCCTACAGCTCCAGGTTTAGTAAGTTATAGGTAAGAATTATGGATTATAAGTTATGATAACTGATCAAAACAATTCCAAAATCGTGATATCTTTTCCTCTAAAATCAAAAACATCACCCTGTTTTAATCCTACCATAGCCTTGTAAAAGGGAACAAGTGTAGAGATGGCATAAAATGCCTCACCCTGGAAATCAATTTTTCCAATTCCAATAGAAACAAATATCTTTTGTGCATCAGTAATTACGACAGCACCAAAACTAACAGTATTGTTAGTCCGTGATACTTCAATTTTTTCAAGCACCTTAATTTCGTCATAAACTTTCTTAAGCTGGCTTCCAAACATATCACATTTTCGCAGTAATTGAACCCTGTATGAATCATATCTATCCTTAGGTTGTCCATAATCGTTTGCACTTTGTTGTGCATCTCGCATAACGGATGTGAGATTCTCCACACTCTTATTTTGAATAGTCAGACAGACCCTTATTAATTTTTTTTTAAATTCCAGCTTATCCATCAAATATACATTTGAGTCAAATATAGGGGAAAATAATACAAATTGCAATAAAAACTTAGAATATTTTATCATATTTAGCAAAGAGAGGGCTTAATATATAAAGAAATTTCGAATGACTAGAGTTTCAAATGACTAAAATTAAAAACAATTTTAGTAATTTCGATGCACAATAATTTCTATCATAAAATTTAATGAAATGGAACAAGCACCACACAATGAACCTGTCTATTCACAAAATGTCCTTGAAATGCTAACACTGGCAAATGAATATACCTTATTCGTTGAAAAATCTGAAGACTATTCGAAGGAAGATATATTGAATTATATGCAAAAGATCTTCCCAATACTATATCTCAAGGCAAGCTTACTGCCTGTTATAGATCTCAATAATGATGAGGCTAATGAAAGGTATGTTACAGGAGAATTATGGGAAAATATTTTTAGCATTTTACGCAAAAAATTTCAAAAGGATGATGAATATTGGTATATCGACAATAGTGATATTTCTGAAACTGATCCCATACGAGCAAGCCTGTCGGACAATCTTGCTGATATTTATCAGGATTTAAAGGACTTTGTCATACTTTATCAGAAAAGCAGCAGGGATGCTAAAGAGAATGCTGTATACCAGTGCAATATTCTTTTTGAAAGTCATTGGGGGTATAGATTAATTAATGCACTCAAGTATATTCATACTTTGAAATACAAAGACTTTTATCAGAATGAGGATGAAATGTTGATTTAATTTTTTTGCTATTGTAAAAAAATCAAATACCTTTGCCCTTATTTATATTTAGTCTAAATAAAATATGACACTTCTCGAGCTCAATCAGGAAGAAAGTGGCTATATAAGCAAAGTAAAGGGACGCGGTGCTTTCCGGAAACGAATAATGGAGATGGGATTCGTTGTCGGGCAAAAAATCACTGTTATGAGGAAAGCTCCTCTGCGCGACCCAATAGAGTATTTTGTTATGGGCTACAATGTTTCACTACGAAAAAGTGAAGCGGATCTTATTGAGGTGATAAAAGAAGGAGAAGATGTCCATATAGAAGAAAATTCTTTCCTTGGAGTCATTGACAGTGAAGATATAAAACATGGTGATATAAGAAAAGACAAAGTTATTAATGTAGCTTTTATAGGAAACCCAAATTCCGGAAAAACTACACTTTTTAATTTTGCCTCAGGCTCAAGAGAAAGAGTTGGCAATTACAGTGGTGTTACTGTGGATGCTAAAATTGCAAAATTAAGACACGAGGATTACCTTATCAATATTATTGACCTTCCAGGCACTTATTCATTAACCACATTTTCTCCGGAGGAATTATTTGTCAGAAATTATATTTTTGAGAAAATTCCGGATGTGGTCGTAAATATTGTTGATGCATCAAATCTTGAAAGGAATCTTTATCTGACAACCCAATTGATCGATATGGATATTAAGGTAGTGATAGCCTTAAACATGTACGATGAATTGATTGCAAAAGGTGATATTTTCGACTACCAGTCCCTTGGTAAAATGATAGGTGTCCCTATTATTCCTACTGTTGGATCAAAAGGGAAAGGAATAAACACCCTATTTAATAAGATCATTGAAGTTTATGAAGACAGGGACCCGAATGTCAGGCATGTTCATATAAATTATGGAGATACTATTGAAGGAGCTATAAAAGTGTTGCAGGGTATATTAAAAATTGATAACAATAAAGCCCTGACAAATATTATTGCCCCACGGTTTCTTGCTATCAAATTACTGGAACAAGATAGTGAAACAATCAGGAAATGTAAACACTGTGTTAATTTTGAGGAGATATCCAAAGCAGCAAAAGTTCAAACTGAAAAAATTGAAAACTTATATAAAGAAAACAGTGAAACAATTATTACTGATGCAAAGTTTGGGTTTATATCCGGGGCATTAAAAGAAACAATAAAACCCGGAGTACATGAAAGAAGGAAACGTGCTGAAATTGTTGATACTTTTTTAACACATAAGATCTGGGGATTTCCTGTATTTATTTTTTTCTTATGGTTAATGTTCGTATCAACTTTTAAAGTAGGTCAATACCCAATGTTATGGATTGAAGGCTTTGTTGAGATCATTGGCTCCATGATAGGAAAACTCATGCCGGAAGGTATGTTAAAGGATTTGATCATTGATGGTATAATTGGCGGTGTGGGCGGTGTTATTGTATTTTTACCAAACATCCTTATTTTATTCATTTTTATCTCACTCATGGAGGATACAGGATATATGGCAAGAGCTGCATTTATCATGGATAAGTTGATGCACAAGATTGGGCTGCATGGAAAATCCTTCATTCCACTTATCATGGGTTTTGGATGTAATGTTCCGGCGATTATGTCGACACGAATTCTTGAAAATAGAAATGAGAGGCTTCTGACAATGCTAATAAATCCATTTATGTCATGTAGTGCCCGCCTCCCGGTTTATGTACTGTTCATAGGAGCATTCTTTCCTGAATATCCTGGAACAATGTTGTTTATGATATATGCAATAGGAATTATGATTGCCATCCTTGTTGCTCTTTTATTTAACAAGACCCTATTCAAAAACAAAGAAGCTCCTTTCGTCATGGAGCTCCCACCCTACCGCTATCCCACAGTTAAAGCAACAATCAAAAATATGTGGGGTAAAGCTGAACAATATCTAAGGAAAATGGGAGGAATTATTTTAATTGCTTCTATCCTTATCTGGGCATTAGGTTATTTCCCCAGAGAGATAGAGTTTTCAGGAAATTACACTACCCTTATCCAACAGGAAAATCAAAAGAAATCTCAGGAAATAGACAATACAATCGATCCAACTCAAATTATAATTATTGAAAAGAAATATTCTGATAAAATCATACAAATAGAAAATGAGCAGGATCTTGAGCGACAGGAAAAATCCTATATAGGAAAAATGGGTCACTTCATTGAACCTGTGATAGAACCATTAGGATTTGATTGGAGAATGGGAGTTAGCCTTCTTACAGGCATGGCAGCTAAAGAAATTGTTGTCAGCACCATAGGAGTCCTATACCAATCAGGAATTGGGAATAACAAGGTCTCTGAATCTTTAACTACAAAATTACAAACACAAACATACAAAGAAGGAAAAAAGAGAGGACAAAAAGTATTCTCACCACTCGTGGCATTTGGATTTATGATGTTCGTGTTGATATATTTCCCATGTATTGCAGTGCTTGTAGCAGTAAAAAAAGAATCAGGAAGTTGGAAGTGGGGTGTATTTATGGGTTTATACACGACAACACTGGCATGGATAGTCTCTTTTCTGATCTATCAGGTTGGAAGTCTTTTTTAATATGCTAATGTGTTAATGTGATAATATGTTAATGTGATAATGTGTTAATGTGATAATATGCTAATGTGTTAATGTGATAATTAAGAAAAAATGGTTCAGGAAATAATTGCACTGGAAATAGTATACATAGCGGTTATAACCGCAGTTATAATGGCATATACCAGCATCTCAAGAACAACTAAATCAGGCAATGCTTGTAGTGGTGGCTGTTCGGGGTGTAAGATTGATTTACACAATAAGAATATCTAATAGTTTCGGATACAGCGGATAGAAAAGCCGTAACCTTTGTTGTCATAGTCACGGTACACACCGGTGGCATTATTGACCAGGGTACGATCCCAGGCGTTTGAGCTACTCTCCTCAGAAGAAGGCCAAAAGACAGCATAGTATCCTAAACGGTCAAATGATCCATTACCAAGCCTGACACCACCGGGTAAAGCAGTAAAACCACTAATGTTTGTAGCACCTGAGTTTGGGAGAATCCAATGTGTTGTTGCTGTTTCCTTTAAATTCCCTCCTGCATCAGTACCTCTCCATCCCCAATTATCCCATTCTGGATCAGGGTATCCGTATTGACTGTCAACTTGACCTTCAAGGATTTTCCATTCTTCATCACTCGGAAAGTGCCACCCGGCAGGACATATGCCCTGCACGCCACTTGGAACATTATTACTACTGACTTCACCTGCCATAGCAGCAGGCCAGTTATATAATACTCCATAGATCTGGTAATTGTTTGTGGCTTTTGCAACAGAAACATCTGTTCCCTGATAATCATAAACATAATAATGAGGTGTTGAGGAAGACCCTGCACTTGAAGAACTTACAGAAGGGAGATATGCAAGATTTTCCTGCATCCAGCATTGTGTCCCAATTTGTATGGTATTATATATTTTCCCATCACGGGCATCAACAATTGTGTCTCCACATGTATCTCCTTGAAAAGCAAAGCTAATGATCACTAGATCCGCTAAGCTTCCACAATTATTGATTATTTTCCAATTCAAAAAATAAATATTTCCAGCTAATCCATAAAATGTAGTGGTTGGATTTGTTGCATCAGCAAAACTTCCTCCAACTCCAATAGAGATACTCCACACACCTGTACCCTCTGTGGGAGTATTTGCCATTAAAGTTATTGAATCTCCGGGAATATTCAGAGAATCATGCCCTGCATCTGGTTGAGTTGGTTGAGGAGAACATGTAGCAATTAAATTTCCATTATCATCAACAGTTACTTCATAACTTCCTCCACCAGGAGAGGTCAATACAAGTGTACTTGCATTCAGAGCATAGGGTACTGATAATAATTGAGAAATGCCCATTAATAAGTAATTTGATCCACCTGTTAAATCAGTTTCTGTTTTTAAATAATAGCTTGAACTACCCCAATTAATAGTTGTAAAATCCCCGCTTTCAACCTGGCCTCTTCCAATTGCAATATTCACAAGTCCCAGATTGTTAGTGGGAACATTATGCGATTCTGAGTAAACAATTGCTTCTGTAATGCTATCGCTAAGAATACTTATCCTTAAACTAATGTTTTGGCCGGATACTACAATTCCATTAGAATCCCTTACTACTGCCTGATAATTAATTGCCTGTGGTGTCTGGGCTAAAATATTTGCTACTACGATCAGAACGATAAATAAAGAAAAAGTAAGTTTTTTCATAAGTGTAGAATTTTGTTTATGAAACCGATGGCTTATTTTAGACTGCAATATATAAAAAATAATCCAATCATAAAAATGATATATTATTAATATATACTTGATACTCCGTACTCAATAATTATTGCAGTTTCGAAGGGTTTAGATCCCTTCGTGCCTCAGGGATGGAAACCCTGGAGAGAAATTGGAAATTGGGCTATTAAAATATGTTTTCCAAAATTTTGTCCCGATAGCTATAGAGATCAAATTTCATCTATTATGATGGTTTTAACCAAATAAATATTTTGGCTAAAGTCATACTTTTTGTTTTGATCTCTTATCAACTGGATGAATCCAGTTGCAATTCATTACTAAGCCACTCTCCTTCTCCTTCAGTCTACCGTGTACATACAAGTTTCGTAACAAAGGATTTTACCCTTCCCAACCCCTCCCTACGAGTAGGGAGAGGCTTAGGCAGGTATGTATAGAGCAATTCTCCTCCTGCTCGCAGAGGGAGTTAGAGTGGGTAAAAAAAACTAAAATCATAATAAGGGATGCAAAACCTGACGAACTAAATTTTACCTGGAGCGCAGTTACAAACTACGTTCAGCTGTGTGCATCTAAGCACACTCAGTCCTTCAAACACCTGGTAGAAAAACCATCAGACTTGAGGTTTAGGTTATTCCTGTACACCTTTCCACCACTGTGGTAAAGCTGCCTAAACCACACCATCGTGCTAATGTATTCCGTTGAAGACCAAAGCTTAGCGTAAAAATGTAAATCATAGAAAGTACCACCGTAACGGCCGCCAGCTGGTAAAGCCGTAAAGCCACTACTGTTGGTTGCAAATGCATTTGGCGAAAGCCAATGAGTTGTACCCGTTTCTTTTAAATTACCTCCAGCATCTGACCCACGGAATCCAGTACCATCCCATTCCGGATCAGGGTATCCATATTGACTATCAACTTCTCCTTCCAGTATTTTCCACTCCTCATCGCTCGGTAAATGCCAGCCATTTGGGCACACACCCTGCACACCACTCGGTACATAGTTACTGCTTGATGCTCCATTCATTGCTGCAGGCCAGTTATATAATACGCCATAAGTCTTGAAATTGCTTGTTGCCATGGCTGCAGAAACACTTGTTCCCTGGTAACCATGTACATAATAATAAGGTGTTGCTTCTGAACCTGCACTTGATGGACTAACAGAAGGCAAATAAGCCAGGTTCTCTGTCATCCAGCACTGGGAACCGATTTGTACTGCTGAGTAAACATGATTGTCTCTGGTATCTGTAAAGCTTGCAGGGCATGATGATGAACTTTGAAAATCAATTCTAATTAATGTATCTTGAGTGGGTGTATAAATAGCTGTGTCAGACATTGTATTATAATGGACGATTGATCTTAACTCATCTCCGTAGATATATGCAAAGCTGTTTATATCATATGTTAACTTATTGCTTACTGTTGCTATACTTCCAAGATAATTTATTTCATGGTCAGAATTATCATTCCAACCTATACTGTATACCTTGATGGAAGTTGTTTTGTCATTCAGACTTACATTTAAAAAATACAATCCTTCCTTTGCTGTTGCAAATAAAAATTTATGATTACCCGCAGGATAATGAGCTGATAAATTTGTGACTTCTCGTGAAGTAACATCATAAACTTTAATTATCATTTGCCCTTTTTCAGGAACAATAACATTAAAATATGTTTTACCTCTGAAAGGATTCGGATAGTTTGGCGTCACAAGCAAGGATTTCCGGTTTGATTGATAGGTACTCAAACCTGTAGTATAGTCCAAAACCAATGTAGTATCAGCACCATAAAGCGTTGTATCGCCTCCATGGGTCATGTTTGTTACTTTAATGCTGGCAGGCAATACGCTTAATGAATCATAAGTAACCGTATGGCTTATAGTGATACTTGCCTTTTGTCCATAAATGAAGGATAAACCAATTAGCATTAAACAGACTACAAACATTCTTTTCATAGGATCTTGTTTTTGTTTATTTAATAGTTTTCCTAATTAACTACTCAACTCACTTAACCACTCAACTGAATTACAATCGAATTACTATTAATTACAACGAATTACCTCTTATCCAACCTATTCAGCCCTTCAACAGCCTTTTCATAATTGGTTTCCAGATCAAGACATTTCCGGTAATCACTTTCAGCTTCTTTATTTCTACCCAGAAGCTCATAACAGTATCCCCTGTTATAATACGCCTCAATATATTCAGGATGAACTTCGATGGCATTTGTAAAATAATCAATAGCGGTTTCGTAAACCTCTAAGTATACAAGGTAGATATATCCAAGGTTAAAAAAAGCATTTTTATAAAGTGAGTCAATGTCAATAATACTTAAATAAGTATTTATTGCTGCCGAATAATCTGCATCATCCTGATAATACATTGCAAGGTTATATCTAATTTCAATGCTATTAGGCTTAATATCCAGAGCATTATTATAATAGTCAATAGCCATATCACTTCCTTTTGCTGCAAAAAGAAGACCCAATTGGTTATAGGCTTCATAATAATCCTGATCTTGATCAATTGCGATCTGGAAAAACTTCACTGCCCTTACAGTATCTCCTCTTTCTTTATTTGCAAATCCTCGCATAAAATATGCACGCGGATTAACAGCATCTAAGGCAATAGCCTTTTCAATATAATCGAAACATAAAGGATATTCTTTATTGATAAGATATATTTCGGCTATCTTAAGATAGGGGGCTGGATCTTCAGAATTTAAATCACTTGCCTTTTTCAATGTGTTAATGCTCTTCTGCATTTTACCCATAAGCATATAAATATCTGAAAGCGTCATGTAATATCTCACTTCAGATGGTTTTAATTCCAAAGCTTTGTGGATATCATTCAGAGATTCATTAATTAGCTTTTTTTGAATATACAGATATGACCGTTCGTTATATAGATCAGCATTTAAAGAATCGTTTGCAATTTTCTGAGTGATCAGTTTAAGAGGATCAGTTATGCTGTCTTTGGTAGTTTCAGTAGAGATATGCTTATCTTCATTCGTATTATTCTTACACGAAATAATAAAAAAAACGAACAAAGCAATAAGGAAATTATGCAATATATATTTTATACCCATTTAACAATTTAACAATATAGCAATTTAACAATGTCTTCTTAAAGAACAGTGGCAGTTTATGCTATTTCAGCCAGCTTCTCTATAACTTTACCTTCAAGTTCTTCGGAAAGCTCAGGATTATCAGCAAGCAATTGCTTTACAGCATCCCTCCCCTGGCCCAGCTTAGTATCTCCATAACTATACCATGAACCGCTTTTTTTGATAATGTTGTATTCAACCCCCAGGTCGATTATTTCTCCGTTTTTTGAGAATCCTTCACCATAAACAATATCCAGCTCTGCTGTTCTAAAGGGTGGTGCTACTTTATTCTTAACAACTTTAATCCTTACCCTGTTACCTGTTACCTTTTCAGCATCTTTAATATAGGCTGCCCTTCTACTATCAACACGAACTGATGCATACAATTTCAAAGCATTTCCTCCGGTTGTTCTTTCGGGATTACCAAACATCACTCCTATCTTTTCGCGTAGCTGATTAATAAAAACACAGCAGCATTTAGTTTTACT
>JAIOTT010000218.1 GCA_021106655.1 Bacteroidales bacterium | reverse complement strand
CCAACATATTACCTAATGTTTTCGAGAAATCTGAGCTAAGTTCTCTTGTTTGCTGTATTTTTTCCGCCTTAATATCATAAGTTTTCGGAACCGGAGCAATATATTCTCCTTGGGGATTAGCTAGAAATTGAGCATATTTTAGATTATATTCTTTTTCTTCTCTCTCTTTTTTATCTTGCCAACTTGAGTATGCCTGAGCATCAAGAGATTTTTTAATTTCCTTTGCAAGCATATCTGCATCTTTACCACATTGAGAAAAAGCCGGTATTTTAGCCAAATACTTAGCCGCATCATCCGAATCTCTGTTTGCCCATGCTGCTTTTGCCTTTCCGAGCGATTCGGAACAATCGTGATTCATTATCTCTTCAACAAGTTTTTGTGCTTCCTGATAACATTTTGTATCGGGAAAAATTTGAGAAAGATAATCTAATGCTTCTTTTTCATTAAAGGATGCCCATGCGGCACGTGCCTTAGTTATATCTTCAGTGCATTTATTATCAATATATTGCTTATAAACATCATTAGCTTTATCCATGCAAATCAAATAACAATCTTTACAAACATTTGGCACAGATGATAGTTCGTTTATTGCATTTTCATATTTTTTCTGAGCAGCAAGGGTTTCAGCTTGTTTAATAATAAAATCACATTGATCATTAAAATATTCTATTATTTTCTCTTTGCCGTTTTCAACAAAATGTTTAATACGAGATGACTTTGGATTAATATTTTTTAATGCACTTATATATGCTTTTGTTTCATTTTTTCCTACACCTTTAATTTCCATATTTGTTTGGGTGTAAATAATTTGAGATCTAATATCAACAATGTAAAATGTTACATCTAATGTATATACAAACATTGGAGGGATTGTAGATGTAGTGCTTTTGTACAAAACATCTATACTGGCAGTGATCACGAATCTTGAAAACAGATCGGTGTCGGCTAATCCGTTTACGGTTGCAATTTTCCTCATTTTATTAATTAATAAGTTTTTTGAGGCGGGGCTTAATTTTTCAACCTGTGAAGGGATTACGGGGCGTAATGAAATTCTTTCTGTATCATCAATTTTTCCATACTCATTCTGAGCATAAATAACATTTTGCAAAAGCAATAATGTTAAAAAATATAATATTCGTTTCATGATAATTGTTTTTTTATTTTTCTCCGATTATTAACCAAGCTTCTCCCAAACCAACAGGAATTATTTTTGACTCTAAATCAAATGGTTCTTTTCTTAAGAATTTTCGTAATTTTTTTGCAAAAGCATCTGTATTCATATTTACTTCTTCTCCAAATAATTTATATTTTAATGGAATTCGAACGTTTTCATAGGATGCAAAATTTTCAGAACCGCTTACTTTATTAAATCTACCTTTAATAGCATTTTGTGACATCCAGTAATTAATAATCGTTCCTAATTCGGCTTCTTCTCCTTTAAATTCATATTCTTCTTCAAGATCGACCGGTGAACTTTCCCATATTTTTACCTGTAGTCTGATTTCACGACCGTTTTTATTAATATCTCTGAAATGGTTTTTTAATTGATCAGAGAAATTGTCAATGTGTTCAATAATAGCTTCTTCAACAAGAATCGGCAACCTGTCCGATGTCATAAATGATGGTGCGCCTGTTCCTTGTGCTCCTGCAATTTGTTTAGATGTGTAAGAATCTAAACCTCTCAGGATACATGTAACTGATTTTTTGGGTCCTGTTTTCCTTATTTCCCAAGTAACCTGAAGGACAATGTCGGGTTTTGCTGCTCGTAAAATTATGTCAAAAGGAGTTTCAGTAATCTGAGATCCTGATGATTTTGAAGACATAAGATTCTGGAAATTAAAATCATCTTTAACTTTTTTTAATGTAGCTTCCAAATCTGTTAAGGGAAACCCTAAATTATTCATAATGGTATTAATTTTACCAATTACAAGTAATAAACCTGTATCATCTTGAAGTGCAGTAAGATAGTCAGGCATCCTTTCTTTTGTTCCTTGATTATCAAATTCAAAAAAGAACCCATTCTTAATACACCAGTTATCACTTGGAACTACCATAATTATTGGATTTTGGCCATCAATTATATTATCAATAGACATGACAATACTATCACTCTCTAACTTTTTTCTGAGATTGTCATATAAAACCGCAACTTTAACTCCAACTTTATAGCCTTTTTTCATTTTTTGTTGGTATTTGCCTTTTGGAGCGCCGTCATTAGTTACGGAAATATAGTTTAAATATTCACCTCCAACACTAAAAAACTTATCAAAATAATCCTGAAATTCTTCAGTATTAGTTCCAAATGGGGTAATTTCCGGGATGTCATCTGCTCCTTTTGCTCCCTTAAAAATTATGGCAGCCACTGCGTTTTGTTTGGCTTTCATAATTGCATCATCAATTTTCTTTCCATAGCCCCATACTCTTAGAATATTTACTCCATCATCTCCAATTGCTAATGTTTCTACTTCATAATTAATATTACTATTCCATAATATTCTTTGTTGTTTCCCTCTTCCTTGAGATAATAATTGACCATGTACAATAAAAACCGCAAGTAATGTAATTAAAAAATGTTTCATAATATTTGTTTTTGATATTTATAATAATATTCTTATTCCTACACTGAAATATACTCCACCTCTGTCTTTAAATAAATCAGTCCATTTTGCCTTTTCTCCTTCAATATTGTATTCCCCATCAATATAATTGTTATTAATAATATTTCCATCCTTATCTTTAACATTATCAATTTCAATATTATAATTTATTGAACCTATTATTTGAAAATTGTGTGTAATATTTCTACCGAAATCAGCGCCCACTCTAACTGAAGATATCTCGAAATAATCATCTTTACTTGTTTCATCTTTATTATCCTTTAGTTTAGCTTGCTCAATAGAATAAGCAACAAAAGGGGCTAAATGATAATTACGAAGGAAATACATATCCTTTTTTATTCCGAAACCATACCTTGAAAATTCATATTTTGTTTTATTTTCGAAAATACTAATAATTTCATTCTCGTAAATATTTAATGAGTCATATTCTTTTTCCT
>JAIOTT010000168.1 GCA_021106655.1 Bacteroidales bacterium | reverse complement strand
TTAAGGTACATAATTATTATGTTTACGCCAGAGAACAGTTTGCAAATCCAACCATAACAATGTCGTCTATGTCTCCGATTAGTAAAAACTTTTACTTCTCAACATATTCTCTGGTTCGCTACGGATGGGCAGAGTTTGTAGTGGGATTCGATGTTCCGGTCACAAACTGGATGATAGTTGGATTAAAAGCCGGTGTACAAACTGAAACAAATGGAACCATGGGCAGATACCAGGCAGTAATGTATATCAAAAAAAATAAATTGAACGGCTTTGGCGGTTTTGAATGGGGAGGCGACAGAACAAGATCACAGGCAATACTGGGATATAGGATCAAGGCCTTTAATCCCGGAATTATGGAAGCTCATAATGGTGATCTTGTAGCAATAGGACCTATGTTGGAATATTATATCCCAAAAACAATTATTACTATTTACGGCTCAGCCATGGCTGCTTTAGAGGATGGAAGGTTTGCCTCACAGTTTGGGATATACCTAAGGTTTTTGCCAAAACCGGTTGATAAATTTGAGGAGATGGAGATGAAGGAATAGTCTCGAGTCACGAGTTGTGCGTCACGCGTTTTAACTCGCAACCCGTGACCCGTGACTCGCAACAGATAATAATAGTTAAGAAATTAGAAGTAATTAACATAAATCAGCAAAACACAAACACATGAGCATAAAAATAATGAGCGTCGACGATGAGCCGGACATGGAGATGTTGATCAGGCAAAAATTCAGAAAACAAGTACGTGAAAAAGAATATGAATTCATCTTTGCAATAAACGGATTGGAAGCATTAACAAAGCTGATAGAAAATCCTGATGTAACACTGATACTTTCAGATATCAATATGCCTGAGATGGATGGACTGACTCTTTTGACCAAGATCAATGAGTTAAAAAACCCTACTTTAAGGACAGTAATTGTATCTGCTTACGGGGATATGGAGAATATCAGGACTGCCATGAACCGTGGGGCTTATGACTTTGCAACCAAACCCATCGATTTCGAAGATCTGGAGATCACCATAAAAAAAGCGATAAAAGAGATTGAAATATCCCAAAAAGCTTTGAAGGAACATGATCAGCTGGTATCAATCCAAAACGATCTTGAGATTGCAAGAGACATACAACAATCTATCATTCCGAGGCAATTCCCTCCTTTCCCGGGACGAACGGATTTCGAACTCTATGCATCTATGAATGCTGCCAAATCCGTTGGTGGTGATTTTTACGACTTCTTCCTCATAGATGAAGACAATTTAGGTATTGTTATGGCAGATGTCTCAGACAAAGGTATACCTGCAGCAATTTATATGGCAGTAAGCAGAACAATCATTCATGCTTCTGCCATAAAAGAAATGGAACCCCAGGAATGTCTCTATTTTTCTAATAACCTCCTGGCCAAGGATAATGAAAATTCTATGTTTGTAACTGTTTTTTATGGAATACTTAATATAAAAACAGGTGTGATGAAATATTCAAATGCCGGCCATAATCCTCCATATATCTTAGAAAAAGATGGAGGGATAAAACTCATAGAGCCTACACATGATAAAGTGCTTGGTATTATTGAGGATTGTAAGTTTAAAACAAAATCAATTAATCTTAATCCGGGTGATGGTTTGTTTTTGTTTACTGATGGTGTAACAGAAGCTATGAGTCCGAAATTCGAGCTATATACTGAAGAAAAGCTGGAAGGCTTACTTGCCGAAATCAAAGAAAAGAGGCCGGAAGAGATCATCGATACAGTATACAAATCAGTAGTAGCCCACGCTAATGGCGCTTTGCAATCGGATGATATTACGATGCTAGCTTTTCGTTATCATGGATAACAAAAATGACTCCTAACAAAACTCATGAAAAAGCTATTAATCTTATCAAACCTGGTATTAATTATATCCTTAACACCTGCTCAGAATTTCGTTTCTGAAGATAACTTATGGCATGTAAAAAATGCAGGTTTCCCGGGTTTCTTTACCACTGAGATATTCAAGGTTGAAGGGGATTCTGTTGTCAACTTAATTCTATACAAAAAGATTTGGTTCACCTACGATTCCGCTTTGATAAACTGGACATACGAGGGGTTAATAAGGGAAGACTCAAATGTAGTTTATTTTATCCCACCTGATTGCAATGAAGGGATACTATATGATTTCAATCTTGAGATTGGAGACACAACATTCATAAAAAACAGATTTTGTCAGGATACTGAGGTGCAGGTTATAGTGTATGACATTGATACTGTTGACTATTTTGGTATACAAAGAAAGAGATGGTTAATTGATAATTCATTCAATGAATACTGGATTGATGGAATAGGAAGCCAATGCGGACCTCTTCATTCTAAATATTACTCTTGTATAATATGTCCTAGTTGGGATTTACTTTGTTTTCATAAAAATGAAACTCTTTTATACATCAAAGCAGGTGAAACCGAATGCTATCAAGTCTCGGTTGGGCTAGATGAAACTAACACTTCTGATGAAATCACCATTACTCCAAATCCTGTCAACAGAGGAAAGAAAATTGAGATTCAAACATTTGAAAGGATTAAAAGCATACTTATTTATAATTCATCCGGTGTTTTAATTGAGAGTATTATGGAAAACTTCGATAATAGAACTTTTCTGGAGACAAATCAATTTCAACCGGGATTATATTTTTTGAGAATTGAGAATAAAGACAAAAAAACTATCACTAAAAAGATCATTATCATATAATATTGGAGAAAAATATGCTAATATGATAATTATTCAAAGATACATTTGACATCGAAAAAGTTGCTATATTGTTCCATTGTTAAATTGTTATATTGCTCAATTGTTACATTGTTTTTAAGTTCGCTAAAGTCGCTTAAGTCGCCTCATCGCTATAGTCTGTGTAATAGCTTTTATATTTAGAATTATGAAAAAACTAACAAGTACAATCATTATCTTACTTCTTCTAAATATCTCCTTCGCCCAGACCTGGGCACCGGTGGGTGCAAAATGGTATTACAGTCATAATGGAGGATCCTTCCAGGAACTTACTGTTATTGAATCAATCGGAGATACTACTATTAACACAAAACTTTGTAAGATACTCAACACATACCAGATCTATGAAGTAATGGATTCTACCGGTCTTTATCATTGGGATACATTGTTTTGCCCTCTACAATACTCATATCAGGAATCAGGGATTGTGTACATGTTTGAGCTCTCCAATAATAGTTTTGATATTATTTATGACTTTAATGCTATAAGTGGTGATACAATTACAGTAAAAGAGACCACTTTTATGGGATATTGTCCAGAAACTATGCCAGGCAATTTATTCGAATATGTTATTGATAGTATCACAGATACCTTGATTAGTAATATTCCCTTACAAAAGCAATTTATCTCACCAACACAGAATTCAGATTGGGTTTTTTCAGACCCCTTAGGTATGATCGGTGATGTTCCAATAATTGAAAGGATTGGTTCAATTAAGTTTTTATTTGGTGTTTATCATTTGCAGGTAATGGAAGGATCGATTTATTGCCTGAGATGCTACCAGGATAGTTTACTTTCTTACCGGGCATCATTTTGGACGGATACTGTTCCTTGCGGGCAATTACGACCATTACATAATAGTGGAATTGAAGATTATAATGATCCGGATCAAATAGAAATTTACCCAAACCCTGCAAATTCATGACTATTTATTGAATTCAATAATCTTATTAGTTCAGAATATACTATTGAAATCTATTCATTAGCAGGAAAACTGCACTTAAGTCAAACAGGAATAAAAAATGACCTTTCAGTTGATATTGGCAATTTAAGTAAAGGACTATATTTTATCTGGATTAGTGATAGCAAACAAAATTTTATTCGCAAATTTATTAAGGAATAATTAGTGGTTAGTGGTTTTGTGAATTACGAATTACTTATTACGGATTATGTTATCACATTGCCTTAATTTCGATTTTTTTAGGAATTAATAAACAACATACGTATACATATTATGTTTGTAAATAAAAGCTATTAGTGACATGATATTTAAAAAACAAATATTAATAATATTTTTTATCCTATCTTCTTTTTATGTTTTTTGCCAAAATAAGAATGGTATTGAAGAAACAAGAAAAACTCGTTTTATTATTGAGGCTTATGTCTTAACTGGTGTTATGAAAACTGCTTCAGATATTAATGAGTATCGATTTAAAGTAATTCCAAGTATGAATCTTGGAATAGAAATTAAAAATAAATTATCTATACTATTAGGAGCTGATTATTACAAGTTGCATGAGCTACACAATGATCGTGTATGTTTTTGTCATCCTTGTACAAATACAACAGATTATGAAATTATCGACATCTCACTTGACATAAGATACAAAGTATTTAAAAAAAATAAATTTAATATTGAGCCATTTCTGAATTTTAATAAAGAAATCATAATTTAT
>JAIOTT010000269.1 GCA_021106655.1 Bacteroidales bacterium | reverse complement strand
GGCTATTAAGGAAACAACTCCTTAAATAAGAAATACTCCCTGTATAATGTGCTTAACAAAATAGGATAAAAGTTGCCAGGTGCTACTCGATGCTATTACCTCTTTTCTCCCTTTGTCCACAGGATACCCCCCTGGTTAAGGTATCAACCCTTTCAACAGCAAAAAGGAAATAAGGCATTTGGAAGAAAAAGATCATTTCAGTTCCCTTGCTTTTAAAATTGCAACAGATCCTTTTGTTGGACGTGTCGCATTTTTTAGAGTTTATTCAGGCTCACTGGATTCCGGAGAATTTGTACTAAATGCTAATACAAACAAAAAGGAACGCATTTCTAAAATAATGCAAATTCATGCTAACAAGCAAAATCCAATGCCAAAGATACAGGCCGGAGATATTGGTGCTGCCGTTGGTTTTAAATTAATCCGTACCGGGGATACACTTTGTGACCCTAAGCACCCCATTGTTCTTGAATCTATGGTTTTCCCTGATCCTGTAATTAGTATTGCCGTTGAGCCCAGAACACAGGAGGATATTGATAAATTATCTATTGCCCTACACAAACTTGCTGAAGAGGATCCTACCTTTGATGTGAGAGTTGATCCGGAAACAGGCCAGACAGTAATTAGTGGAATGGGTGAATTGCACCTTGACATACTTTCAGATAGAATAAAAAGAGAGTTTAATATTGAGATCAGCAAAGGTAAACCTCAGGTTGCATATAAAGAAGCAATTAGCGCAGTAGTTGAACATAGACAAATATATAAAAAGCAAAGCGGAGGAAGAGGACGATTCGCTGATATACTTGTGGAAGTATCTCCTGCTGATAAAGGTATCAAAGGCTTGCAGTTTATTAATGAAATAAAAGGAGGAAGTCTTCCTAAAGAATATATCTCTGCTGTTGAAAAAGGTTTTAATTCTGCTATGCAAAATGGAGTATTACTGGGATTTCCGATGAATCGTTTGAAAGTTAGCTTGCTTGATGGATCATATCATAGCGTCGATTCCGATCCACTCTCTTTTGAGGTTGTTGCCGGACTGGCATTTAGAGAGGTTTGCAAAATGGCTAAACCTACTTTGCTTGAGCCAATAATGATACTTGAATTACTAACTCCTGATGAATACATGGGTAATGTAATGAGTGATCTGAACAAGCGTAGAGCTAATTTGATTGATGTGTCGTCTCATATAGGTAATCAGGCAATTAAAGCATGGGTTCCGATTGCGGAAATGTTTGGATATATCACTGCACTTAGAACAATAACATCAGGCAGGGCAACATCAAGCCTGGAATTTTCTCATTATGATAAAGTTCAAAAAGATATTGAAGAAAATGTTATGTATTCTATCAGAGGGTATAGTGTTAAAATATAAAGGATAAAGGTCTTTAAATAAAAAATAAAAGATAAAAAAGGTGAGTCAAAGGATTAGAATTAAGTTGAAATCATACGATTATAATTTGGTTGATAAATCAGCTGAAAAAATCGTAAAAACTGTAAAATCAACCGGAGCTGTTGTTAGTGGCCCAATTCCCTTACCAACGAATAAAAAAATTTATACAGTGTTAAAGTCAACATTTGTAAATAAAAAATCAAGGGAACAGTTTCAGCTATGCTCTTATAAAAGACTTTTGGATATCTATAGTACAACATCAAAAACTATTGATGCCTTGATGAAGCTTGAATTACCCAGTGGTGTTGAAGTTGAAATAAAAGTTTAATTAAGATCGCTAATTGATTATTTGGTTTTAAAATTATTGTAAAATGTCAGGAATAATTGGAAAAAAAATAGGGATGACTGCTATTTTTGATGATGATGGAAAGAATGTTCCATGCACTATCATTGAAGCAGGCCCTTGTATAGTTACTCAGGTAAAGACTAAGGAGAATGACGGATATGAAGCCATTCAGTTAGCTTATGAGGATAAAAAGGAAAAGCATACTACAAAAGCTTTAAAAGGTCACTTTAGCAAAGCCGGTATTAGTCCGAAAAAAATTATTAAGGAATTTACCAGGTTTGAGGCTGGTCATCAAAAAAAGTTGAAAGACGTACTTAAGGTTGATATCTTCATTGAAGGTGAATTTATTGACGTTGTCGGTATTTCAAAAGGAAAAGGTTTTCAGGGGGTTGTGAAACGTTACAATTTTAAAGGTGTAAATGATGCAACTCATGGTCAGCATAACAGACTAAGAGCTCCTGGTTCAATCGGAGCTTCCTCATATCCATCAAGGGTTTTTAAAGGGATGAGAATGGCAGGAAGAATGGGTGGAAACAGAGTAAAAATGATTAACCTGAAGGTTTTAAAAATATTACCGGAGGAGAATTTATTAATTGTAAAAGGTTCAGTGCCGGGTCCAAATGGTTCATATTTAATTGTAGAAAGATGGAGCTAGAAGTATATAATATTAATGGTGATAAAACTTCCAAAAAAGTAAAACTTGATGATGCTATTTTTGGAATAGAGCCTAATGATCATGCTATTTATCTTGATGTTAAACAGCATATGGCTAACAAAAGACAGGGAACACATAGTTCTAAAGAAAGAAATGCTGTTACTGGAAGCCGCAGAAAAATCAAAAGGCAAAAAGGTACCGGGAGTGCACGGGCCGGAGATATTAAAAATCCTATTTTCAGAGGTGGGGGGAAGACTTTTGGACCGCACCCAAGGATTTATAATTTCAAGCTTAATAAAAAATTAAAAAGGCTCGCAAGATTATCTGCCCTCAGTTACAAGGCAAAAGAAAAGAGTATTTTGGTTATAGAAGATTTTAACTTTGAAACACCAAAAACCAAAAATTATCTTGACATGCTCAATAATTTTGACCTGGCGAATAAAAAAACACTTTTGGTTTCTAACAAGCAAGACAAGAATATTTATCTGGCTTCAAGGAACCTGCAAAAAACAAAAGTTGTTAATGTGCGTAATCTGAATACTTATGATCTGCTGGATGCAAATAGCTTACTTATCCTGGAAAGTACAGTAAATGAAATTGGAAAGTTAAATTCATAGATTTTTTACTCAGAGCAGCACAAAATACTATATAAAATGAATATAATAATAAAACCTATTATTACTGAAAAAATGACAGACCAGGGGGCAAAGTTAAATCGCTTTGGGTTTATTGTCCATAAAAATGCAAATAAGCTGCAAATAAAAAAGGCTGTCGAAGAGATTTATGAAGTTGAGGTATTCTCTGTTAATACAATGAATTATTCAGGAAAGAAAAAATCTCGTTTTACAAAAGCAGGGAGTATCACAGGAAGAACAAAATCGTATAAAAAAGCGATAGTAACATTAGCTGAAGGTGAAATAATTGATTTTTACAGTAACATTTAAGATAAATGGCTTTAAAGAAATATAAACCAACGACATCAAGTCAGCGCTTTAAGGTAATTAGCGCGTTTGACGAAATTACTGCCGCAAAGCCGGAAAAGTCTTTATTGGCTCCTAAGAAAAGGACTGGTGGTAGGAATAATGAAGGTAAAATGACCATGCGATACCTTGGTGGCGGACATAAGCAAAGGTACAGAATCATTGATTTCAAGAGGGATAAAGAAGGAATCGAAGGGACGGTAAAATCTATTGAATATGATCCAAATCGTAATGCCTTGATTGCATTGATTTTTTATCCTGATGGAGAGAAAAGATATATTATTGCACCTCATGGTCTTAAAGTTGGACAAAAAATTGTTTCAGGAAAAAATGTTGCTCCTGAGATAGGCAATACCCTGTACTTAAGCGAAGTTCCATTTGGAACTATAATTCATAACATTGAGCTCCGACCAGGACAAGGTGCGAAAATGGCAAGAAGTGCGGGATCATATGCACAGTTTATGTCGAGAGAAGGAAAATTTGCAATCTTAAAATTACCATCCGGAGAAACCAGAATGGTATTACAAACATGCAAAGTAAGTATTGGTATGGTATCCAATGTTGATCATAGCCTTGAAGTATCAGGAAAAGCAGGAAGAAACAGATGGTTAGGCCGAAGACCACGAACAAGAGGTGTTGCTATGAACCCTGTTGATCATCCTATGGGAGGTGGTGAAGGAAAAGCGTCAGGAGGACTACCAAGATCAAGAACTGGTGTGCCTGCTAAGGGATACAAGACAAGATCAAAAAAGAAAGATACAAATAAATATATCATAGAAAGAAGAAAAAAATAGCTGTTAACTGTTAATTGTTAACTGATAACTGTAAAAAAATATCAAGATGAGTCGTTCACTAAAAAAAGGTCCTTATATTCATTTCAAACTGGAAAAGAAAATTCTTGCACTCACGGATTCAAAGAAAAAGGTTGTTGTAAAAACCTGGTCAAGAAGTTCAATGATATCTCCGGATTTTGTTGGCCAAACCATTGCAGTGCATAATGGGAATAAATTTATTCCGGTTTATATAACTGAAAATATGGTTGGTCATAAATTAGGAGAATTTGCACCAACAAGGATATTCAGAGGACACGCAGGAAGTAGAAAAGATAAAGGTAAATCTTAAGAAACATTCAGATCATGGGAGTTAGAAAACGTAATAGAGCTGAAATACTAAAAGAGGCAAAAAGGAATACATATTTTGCGAAACTTAATAATTGCCCCACCTCTCCTCGCAAGATGAGGTTGGTAGCTGATATGATACGGGGAAGCGGTGTTGAATCAGCATTGCACACCTTGAAATATTCACCTAAAGAGGCATCGGGGAGGTTATACAAATTGCTTCTTTCTGCAATCGCGAACTGGCAAAGCAAAAATGAAAATGCACGTATAGAAGAAAGTAATCTTTTTGTAAGTGAAGTTTTTGTGGATAGTGCCAGACAATTGAAAAGGATAAGACCTGCACCGCAAGGACGTGCTCACAGAATCAGAAAACGTTCAAATCATGTTACCCTTATTATCGGTGACTATCTTGTCGATGAAGGTGACTATGGTGATGAAGTTGATGAAGTTGAGGAAACAGCGGAAATTGAAGGAAATAAGGAATAATTATTTTTTAAAAAAAATCAAGGAATTAATCAATAAATTTCAATGGGACAAAAAACAAATCCAATAGGCTTGAGATTAGGTATCATTCGCGGATGGGATTCTAATTGGTATGGTGGTAAAAACTTTGAACTTAAGCTTATTGAGGATGACAAAATACGAAAATATTTGAATGTCAGGCTTTCAAAAGCAAGTATTTCAAAGATCATTATTGAAAGAACATTAAAGTTAGTAACAGTTACTATACATACTGCACGTCCGGGGATTATTATTGGGAAAGGTGGCCAGGAAGTTGACAAGCTTAAAGAAGAGCTTAAGAAAATTACTAAGAAGGAGATACAGATCAATATTTCGGAGATAAAAAGACCTGAATTAGATGCTGTAATTGTTGCAAACACTATTGTAAAACAAATTGAAGGCAGGATATCATATCGTAGGGCTATCAAAACAGCTATCGCTTCTTCCATGAGAATTGGAGCAGATGGTGTTAAGGTTTTGATTTCCGGTAGACTGGGTGGTGCTGAAATGGCAAGAAGTGAACAATATAAAGATGGAAGAATTCCTTTACATACTTTGAGAGCGGATATTGACTATGCTTTTGTTGAAGCTCGTACAACTTATGGAATAATTGGCCTGAAAGTATGGATTTGTAAAGGTGAGGTTTTTGGTAAGAGTGATCTTTCACCGGTAAGCGTTAAGCCAAGTGGTAAACAAAGTGGTAGATTTCAGGGAGGTGGAAGGCCAAGGAGCAGAAAATAGAGATAGAATATAAAAATTATTAATATAGATTTCAATGTTACAGCCAAGAAAAACCAAATACAGAAAGCAGCAAAAAGGAAAAATGAAGGGAAATTCCCAACGTGGACATACACTCGCATTTGGAACCTTTGGGATCAAGGCATTGGAAGCAGCGTGGATAAATGGGAGGCAAATTGAGGCTGCCCGACAGGCTGTTACCCGTCATATGAAACGTGAAGGACAGTTGTGGATCAGAATATTTCCTGATAAACCTGTTACTAAAAAGCCTGCAGAGGTTCGTATGGGTAAAGGAAAGGGAGCTCCTGAGTACTTTGTTGCCAGAGTTACTCCGGGTAGAATTCTTTTCGAAGCAGAGGGTGTGCCTGCTCCAATTGCAAAGGAAGCATTAAGACTCGCTGCACAGAAGCTTCCAATTGCTACCAAATTCATTACCAGCCCGGATTATGTTGAAAAAACAAACTAAATAAAATGGAACAAACAGTTATAAGTGAACTAGCAACAGCTGATCTTATTGAGAGGTTGGAGGAAGAAAGGAAACAACTGGTTAAACTGAAACTTAACCATGCAGTTTCTCCTTTGGAGAATCCAAATAAAATTAAAATATACAGAAAAACTATTGCCAGAATTGAAACAGAAATCAGGAGAAGAGAGATTGAAGGTGAACCTCAGATCGAAGCTTTGACATAAATTTAATCGTAGTATGGAAACCAGAAAATTAAGAAAAGAAAGAACTGGCCTCGTTGTTAGCGATAAAATGGATAAATCCATCGTGGTCCTGATTGAAAGGAAAGTTAAACATCCAATGTATGGAAAGTTTGTAAAAAAAACTACCAAGTTTATTGCTCATGATGAGAAAAATGATTGTAATGAGGGTGATACCGTAAAGATCATGGAAACAAGACCCTTGAGTAAAAATAAATGTTGGAGATTAGTTGAAATCATTGAAAGAGCTAAATAATTATGATACAACAAGAGTCAAGATTAGCAGTTGCTGATAATAGTGGAGCAAAGGAAGTCCTTTGCATCCGTGTCCTGGGTGGGACGAAGAAAAGATATGCATCAATAGGTGATACGATAGTTGTTACAGTAAAAAAAGCAATACCTTCAGGTAGTGTGAAAAAAGGAACAGTAATGAAAGCTGTAGTTGTTAGAACAAAAAAAGAGATCAGAAGAAATGATGGTTCTTATATACGCTTTGATGATAATGCTGTAGTGCTGTTTAATGCTACTGGTGAAATGGCCGGTACACGTATTTTTGGACCTGTTGCAAGAGAGCTTAGAGAAAAACAATTTATGAAAATAGTTTCCCTGGCACCTGAAGTGCTTTAATGGAGAATCAAAATATAATCTAGCATTATGAGAAAGAAGTTACATATTAAAAAGGGCGATAACGTTATGGTTATTTCCGGCGACTCAAAAGGCCAGCAGGGTAAGGTTCTCTTTGTTCAGAGAGATGATTTGAGGGTTATCGTGGAAGGAATTAATCTTATTTCAAAGCATACAAAACCAAATGCTGAGAATCCACAAGGTGGAATTGTAAAAAAAGAAGCGCCGATTAATATCTCCAACCTGATGGTTATTGATGCCGCAGGTAATCCAACAAGAGTTGGAAGGGAAATAGATGAGAAAAACAATAAATCCGTTCGATATTCAAAAAAATCAGGGGAGGTTATTAAGTAATGAGTTACACACCAAGACTAAAAACTAAATATAAGGATGAAATCGTACCTGCCTTAACTAAGCAGTTCGATTATAAAACTCCTATGCAAGTACCTAGGATTACTAAGATTTCTCTTAATCAGGGACTTGGAGATGCTGTTGCAGATAAAAAACTTATCGATACTGGCATTGCCGAAATGACTCTGATTTCAGGTCAGAAAGCTGTGCCTACAAAATCGAAAAAGGATATTTCGAACTTTAAACTCAGAAAAGGTATGCCGATAGGCGTCAGAGTAACTTTAAGGGGTGAGAAAATGTATGAATTCCTTGATAGATTGGTTGCTGTGGTTATTCCGCGTATCAGAGACTTCAGGGGAATTAATGATAAAGGTTTTGACGGTAGAGGTAATTACTCAATGGGCGTTATCGAACAGATCATCTTTCCTGAAATTGATATTGATAAGATTAATAAAATAAATGGTATGGATATAACATTCGTAACAACAGCAAATACTGATAAAGAATGCCTTGCCTTATTAAAAGAATTTGGTTTACCATTTAAAAATCAATAAATACTATGGCTAAAGAATCAATGAAAGCGAGAGAAAGGAAAAGACAAAGACTTGTCGATACTTACTCAGCCAAAAGAAGTGAATTAAAAGCAGCCGGGGATTATCTCGGATTGCAGAAGCTACCCAAAAATGCCTCACCTGTGAGATTACATAACAGATGTAAATTAACAGGCAGGCCTAAAGGATATATGCGCCAGTTCGGAATTTCAAGAATTGATTTCAGGAATATGGCTCTTAATGGCCTTATTCCAGGCGTGAAAAAGGCTAGCTGGTAAATAAAAGAAGTAAATAATTTTTTATACTTAGGATAAAATGGTTACAGATCCAATTGCAGATTATTTAACAAGAATAAGAAATGCTATAATGACCAACCACAGAGTGGTTGAAATTCCTGCTTCGAATATGAAGAAGGAAATAACCAAGATTCTCTTTGAGAAAGGTTATATCTTAAATTATAAGTTTGATGATGACCCCAGACCGGGTAAAATAAAAATAGCATTAAGATATCATCCTGTTACTAAACTTACAGCTATCAATAAGCTTGAAAGAGCCAGTAGGCCCGGGTTAAGGAAGTATACAGGTGTAAAAAGCCTGCCAAGGGTTTTGAACGGACTTGGAATTGCTATCTTATCAACGTCGCATGGCGTTATTACTGATAAGGAAGCCAGAACCAAAAGAATTGGTGGTGAAGTAATATGTTATATTAGCTAATAGGAGTAGAAAAATGTCAAGAATAGGAAATTTACCGATAGAAATTCCTGATGGAGTTCAGGTTACTATCTCAGATAAAAACCTTGTTGTTGTTAAAGGGAAAAAAGGAGAACTGCAACAATCAGTTGATCCAAATATCACTGTAAGTATTGAAGGTAGTCGGATTTTTGTGAAACGACATACGGAGCAAAAAGAACATAAAGCGAAACATGGCCTTTACAGATCATTGATAGCAAATATGGTTATTGGTGTTTCCGAAGGATATAAAATCGTTCAGGAACTTGTTGGAGTTGGATATAAAGCCCAGGCAAAGGGGCAGGTACTTGAGTTATCCGTCGGTTATTCCCATAATATTGTAATGGAATTGCCAGAAGAGGTGAAAATCGAAACAACTGCTGAGAGAGGTAAAAATCCAACGATTATTCTGCAATCTCATGATAAACAATTAATTGGACAGGTTGCGGCAAAAATACGTTCATTAAGAAAACCTGAACCTTACAAAGGCAAAGGTATTAAGTTCCTTGGTGAAGTTCTTAGGAAAAAAGCTGGTAAAGCAGCTGCCGAATAAAAATTATAATAAATTCTTAATTTTAGGAATAATGGCGATAAAAAATAAAAAAGAATACAGGAGATTCAGGATTAAAAAAAGGATCAGAAAGATTGTCAGTGGTACAGCTGAACTGCCCCGCCTGACTGTATTCAGAAGCAATAGAGAAATATATGTACAGCTCATTGATGATATTAATTGTAAAACTATGCTTGCAGTGTCATCAAAAGAAAAGGAAATCGCATCACAAAAAGGTTCAAAAATAGAAAAAGCCAAAATTGTTGGTAAAGCTATTGCTGTAAAAGCAAAAGAAAACGGAATCGAAGCAGTGGTTTTTGATAGAAATGGTTATTTATATCACGGTAGAGTTAAATCTTTAGCTGAAGCAGCTAGAGAAGGAGGTCTTAAATTTTAGTAAATTATGCCAAACGTAAACGTTAAAAGAATTAAATCCAGCGAAATAGAATTTAAAGACAAGCTGGTAAGCATCCAGAGAGTTACTAAGGTAACTAAAGGGGGTAGGACATTTAGCTTTTCTGCAATTGTTGTTGTTGGAAATGAGAATGGGGTTGTTGGTTATGGATTGGGAAAAGCAAAAGAGGTTACTGCTGCTATTGCAAAAGGAATTGATGATGCTAAAAAGAATCTTGTAAAAGTTCCGATTCTAAAAGGTACTTTGCCACACGAACAGATTGGGAAATATAGTGGAGCTCGTGTATTTCTTAAACCCGCAGCACCCGGAACAGGCGTTATTGCAGGTGGAGCTATGCGCGCTGTCTTTGAAAGTGTTGGAGTGAAAGATGTCCTTGCAAAATCAAAAGGATCATCAAACCCACACAGCGTTGTTAAAGCAACTATCGATGCACTCGTTAAGCTTAGAGACCCTTATACAATTGCACAACTTCGGGGAATTAAACTCGATCAGGTGTTTAACGGATAGTTTATTCAGCAAAAAACACTTAATGATGAAAAAAATAAGAATCAAACAAATAAAAAGTGGTATAGGAAGATCACTGCGCCAAAAACGTACATTACGTGCACTTGGTTTTAGGAAAATGCATCAATGCATCGAACTTGAAGTCTCCCCTCAAATAATGGGAATGGTAGAAAAAGTTCAACATTTATTGATTATTGAAGAAATTTAAATATTTAGATCATGGATTTAAGTAATCTCAAGCCTGCTGAAGGCTCAACAAAAAATCGCAAACGTATTGGAAGAGGCCAGGGATCTGGCAAAGGTGGTACGTCAACAAGAGGACATAAAGGCGCCCAGTCAAGATCAGGCTATAGTAAAAAGCCAGGATTTGAAGGTGGACAAATGCCTTTGTTTAGAAGGGTGCCAAAGTTTGGTTTTAAAAATATCAATAGAAAAGAATATAGAGGTGTCAATATTGATATTTTACAAAAACTTGCTGAAACAAAAAATATTAGCGTATTTAATAAGGAAGTACTTATTGCAAACGGACTTGTAAATAAAAACGACCTGGTAAAAATACTTGGAAGAGGTGATCTTACTGCTAAACTGGAAGTAGAAGCAAATTCATTTTCAGAATCTGCAGTTAAAGCTATTGAAAGTAAGGGTGGTACTGTATCAATAGTTTAATTTTAATAAATGAAAGTGTATTATATTCAAATAATACGAAAATGTTTTAAAAGGATATTCTTCCAGATTGATATAATATAAATTGATTATTTGTGAAAAAGCTAATTGAAACCATAAGAAATATATCTAAGATAGAAGATCTTAGAAACCGTATTTTATATACATTGGGGATTTTATTGATCTACAGATTCGGAGCATTTGTTGTTCTGCCTGGCGTAGATCCCGGTATGCTTGCAAACCTCCAGAATCAAAGTTCGGAAGGATTACTTGGCTTACTGAACATGTTCTCTGGTGGAGCATTTTCGAATGCATCAATATTTGCTTTGGGAATCATGCCTTATATATCTGCTTCTATTGTTGTTCAGCTGTTGGGTATGGCAATACCTTACTTCCAGAAACTTCAAAAAGAAGGCGAAAGTGGAAGAAAAAAAATCAACCAGATCACAAGGTATCTTACTGTTATTATTTTGATTTTCCAATCACCTGCATATATCAGTAACCTGGTAAATCAATTACCTGCTGAAGGAATTTATCCCTTCGACCCGGGCTTGACATCACATTCAATATTCTCATTTTTTGGAATATCCTCAATAGTGCTGCTTACGGCAGGATCAATGTTTATAATGTGGCTTGGTGAAAGAATTACTGAAAAAGGTATTGGTAATGGTATCTCTTTGATCATAATGATAGGTATTATTGCGCGACTTCCAATGTCGTTGGTTGCTGAATTTACTTCAAGAGTTGAAGATTTAGGCGGTGGACTTGTGATCTTCTTAATTGAAATTGCATTCCTGGTGTTTGTAATACTGCTAACAATTTTACTTGTACAGGGCACAAGAAGAATACCTGTGCAATATGCAAAAAGAATCGTTGGTAATAAGCAATACGGAGGTGTAAGGCAGTATGTTCCATTAAAGGTTAACGCTGCTGGTGTTATGCCTATAATCTTTGCCCAGGCTATAATGTTTCTTCCAATAACATTGGTTGGTTTTGCTGAATCAGAATCACTCACAGGATTTGCATCAGCATTTTCCAATATCAATGGTTTTTGGTATAATTTAACATTTGCGGTACTAATAATTTTATTTACATATTTCTATACCGCCATAACTGTAAATCCTAACCAAATGGCAGAGGATATGAAAAAGAATGGTGGCTTTATACCCGGAGTGAAACCGGGGCGAAAAACTGCTGAATTTATTGACACAGTGATGTCCAGAATAACATTCCCCGGATCGCTATTTTTGGCTCTCGTTGCTATAATGCCTGCTTTTGTGAGTCTTATTGGGGTTAACTCTCAGTTTGCACAATTTTATGGGGGTACATCGCTTTTGATTTTAGTGGGAGTTGTACTTGATACTCTGCAACAGATTGAAAGCCACCTGTTGATGAGGCATTATGATGGATTGATGAAATCAGGAAGGATAAAAGGACGACCTTCAATGGGTATGTCAGCGTAATGTTTAAATACGCTTTTAGAATATGATTTATTTGAAGACGGACGAAGAAATTGAATTATTAAGAGAAAGTTCTTTACTTGTTGGAAAAACTTTAGCTGAGGTAGCAAAAGAGATAAAGCCCGGTGTCAGGATAGATAAACTTGACCACATCGCCGAGGAGTTTATCAGGGATAGTGGTGCGGTTCCAGGCTTTAAAGGATATAACGGATTTCCTGCAACATTGTGCATTTCAATAAATGAGCAAGTAGTTCATGGAATACCGGGTAACAGAATTCTTAAAGATGGAGATATAGCATCAATTGATTGCGGAACAATTTTGAACGGATTTTATGGAGATTCAGCTTATACTTTTGCAGTAGGAGATGTTAGGGATGAGGTTCTGCAACTAATGAAAAGGACAAAAGAATCTCTGTATAAAGGTATAGAAAAGGCTGTTGTTGGTAGTAGGGTTGGTGATATTGGTTATGCTGTTCAGAAATATGTTGAAGAGGTCGGATATTCTGTTGTGAGGGATCTTGTTGGCCATGGACTTGGAAAACAACTTCATGAAAAACCTGAAATTCCAAATTATGGAAGAAGAGGCACTGGAACAAAATTGAAAGAAGGTTTGGTGATTTGTATTGAACCTATGATTAACCTTGGCACACATAGAGTTATTCAGGAAAAAGATGGCTGGACAATCAGAACTGCTGATAATTTACCCTCCGCTCATTATGAACATGCGGTGGCAGTCCGAAAAAACCAGGCTGATATTTTATCCAGCTTTAAAGATATAGAAGAAGTGTTAAATATGAAGACATCTAATAAATAATTAATTGTAATATAATGGCTAAGCAAGCATCAATACAACAGGATGGTACAGTTATTGAATCACTGGGGAACGCAATGTTTCGTGTTGAGCTGGAAAATGGACATGTAATCACTGCTCATATTTCAGGTAAAATGAGGATGCATTATATTAAGATACTTCCCGGTGATAAAGTGAAGCTTGAAATGTCACCTTATGATTTAACAAAAGGGAGAATTACATTTAGATATAAATAGATATACGATTAGACAGAAGATTTTAATCAAAAAATAAAATCACAAAAATGAAAACCAGAGCGTCTATAAAGAAGAGATCACCGGAATGTAAGATTGTTCGCAGGAAAGGACGATTATATGTGATCAATAAAAAAAATCCCAGATATAAACAAAGACAGGGATAGGATAATTAATTCGATAATTATTAGAGAAATATTTAAGATAACAAGAATAATAAATCTATGGCCAGAATTGCAGGTATTGATTTACCAAACAACAAAAGAGGAGAAATTGGTTTAACCTATATTTTCGGAATAGGTAGAAGCAAGGCAGCTACAATTCTCACAGAAGCTAGTGTTGATGTTAATAAGAAAGTTCAGGATTGGACTGATGATGAGCAAACCAGAATTAGGAATATTATCAGCGATAATTACAAGGTTGAAGGTGAACTCCGTTCTGAAGTACAAATGAACATCAAGCGCTTGATGGATATTGGTTCCTATAGGGGAATCAGGCATCGTATCGGATTACCTTTAAGAGGACAGGGAACAAAAAATAACGCCCGTACCAGAAAAGGGAGAAAGAAAACAGTAGCCGGCAAAAAGAAGGCACCTAAAGGTTAAAATTGGGATATTAAATTGATTAATAAATTAGTAAAAAGTAAATAATATCAGAAATGGCAAAATCTGCTAGAACTTCTAAAAAGAAAGTCGTTAAAATTGAAGCATTGGGTAATGCATATATCAAAGCTTCATTTAATAATATTATTATAACTCTTACAAATTCTGCAGGCCAGGTTATTTCATGGTCATCAGCGGGAAAAATGGGTTTTAGGGGCTCAAAAAAGAATACACCTTATGCAGCTCAGACTGCGGCAGCCGATTGTGCAAAAGTTGCATATGATCTTGGGTTGAGAAGAGTGAAAGTATTTGTTAAAGGACCCGGCTCAGGTAGAGAATCTGCAATACGGTCGCTACATGTCTCAGGTATTGAAGTTACAGAAATTCAAGATGTAACTCCATTGCCACACAATGGTTGCAGACCTCCCAAAAGAAGAAGAGTGTAATAAATTTTTTCAATACCTTTAAGGTATTTGAAAAATTGAATGAAATAGATCATTAATATTAAATAAAATAATATTCAGCAATGGCAAGATATATTGGTCCTAAGACTAAAATTGCAAGAAAATTCAGAGATCCGATTTTTGGACCTGATAAGCACTATGAAAAGAAAAACTATCCACCCGGGCAGCATGGAAATTCCAGAAGGAGAAGAAAACAATCTGAATATGGAATGCAGTTGATGGAAAAACAAAAGGCTAAATATACATATGGTATGTTGGAAAGACAGTTTAAAAATGTCTTTTTAAAAGCATCCCGCAAGAAAGGTATTACTGGTGAGATACTTCTGCAACTAATAGAATCACGCCTTGATAATGTAGTTTTCAGACTAGGAATTGCCCCTACAAGAAGTGGAGCAAGGCAATTGGTCTCACATAAACATATAACTGTTAACGGCAAGGTCGTAAATATTCCTTCATATGCACTCAAAGAAGGAGATCTCATTGGTGTCAGAGAAAGATCGAAATCATTGGAGGTAATAATGAATTCATTAGCTTCAAGAGCAGATAAATATTCCTGGTTGGAATGGGAAGATGAAAAATTGACCGGGAAATTCTTGAATTATCCTGAAAGGGAAGAAATACCAGAGAATATTAAAGAGCAACTTATAGTCGAGTTGTATTCTAAATAGGAATTGAAATTAGTTCTATTTAAAACTTAATACAAAATATAATATGGCAATACTAGCTTTTCAAAAACCGGATAAGGTAATAATGATTGAAGCTGACGAATATAAAGGTATATTCGAATTTCGCCCTCTTGAACCAGGTTTTGGTATTACTATTGGAAATGCTTTAAGAAGAATTTTATTGTCATCCCTTGAAGGGTATGCGATTACTTCGATAAGGGCTGAAGGTGTTGAACAGGAGTTTTCTACTCTTAAAGGGATTGTAGAAGATGTAACTGAAATAATTCTGAATCTAAAACAGGTCCGTTTAACAAGACTGATCGATACAGAGAACTCTGAAAAAGTTACTGTTGTTATAGGAGATCAGGAAGTATTCAAGGCAGGAGATATAAATAAATTCCTCTCTGTCTTCCAGGTTTTAAATCCTGATGTGGTAATTTGCCATATGAATCCTTCTGTTAAATTAACACTTGAGCTTACAATAGATAAAGGTAGGGGATATATTCCGGCCGAAGAGAATAAAAATGTAAATGCTCCCCTGGGAACAATTGCAATTGATTCAATACATACACCTATAAGAAATGTAAAGTACTACACTGAAAATTATAGGGTTGAACAGAAAACTGACTATGAAAAGCTTGTTATTGAATTAGATACTGACGGGTCAATTCCTCCGAAAGAAGCTCTTAAAGAAGCTGCTACTATACTGATCCATCACTTTATGCTTTTTTCTGACGAAAAGATCACAATGGATGCAGAAGATAAAACAGTAACAGAAGAGTTTGATGAAAGTTCACTGCATACCAGGCAACTACTGAAAACAAAACTTGTTGATCTTGATCTGTCTGTCAGAGCATTAAACTGCCTTAAGGCAGCTGATGTTGAAACCCTTGGTGATCTGGTTACATTTAATAAGAATGATCTGTTAAAGTTCAGAAACTTTGGAAAGAAATCTCTTACAGAATTGGAAGAGCTGGTAAAATCAAAGAACTTAGAATTTGGAATGAATACTTCAAAATATAAACTTGATAAGGAATAATTGAAATGAGGCATTTGAGGAAATTTAATCACTTAGGAAGAACAAGCTCACACCGTAAAGCAATGTTAGCCAATATGGCTACTTCTCTGATAATTCACAAACGAATTACTACAACTCTTGCTAAGGCGAAAGCTTTGAGAACGTATATTGAGCCGCTTATAACCAGATCTAAAGAGGATTCAACACACTCAAGAAGAATGGTTTTTAAATACCTGCAAAGCAAAACTGCTGTTTCAGAGCTTTTTAGAGAGATAGCCCAAAAAGTTACTGACAGGCCCGGTGGATATACACGTATTTTAAAAACAGGAACTCGCCTTGGCGATAATGCTGAAATGTGTATGATAGAATTAGTAGATTATAACGAAAACCTACTAGTAGAAAAAGAAGAAAGAAAAGCTAAAACTACCAGGAGAAGAAGAGGAAGTGGTAAAAAGAAACAAGAAGAAACTTCGGGTGCTGAAGTGCTAGAAGCTGTCGAGGTAGTTGAAGAGGAGGCAGTGGCAGAAGTAGTTGCAGATAAGAAGGAAGAAGTTAAGGAGGAGGCAGTGGCAGAAGTAGTTGCAGAAAAGAAAGAGGAAGTTAAGGAGGAGGCAGTGGCAGGAGCAGTTGCAGAAAAGAAAGAGGAAGAGAAGAAAGAGGAACCAAAAGCAGAAGAGAAGAAAGAAGAAGATAAAGAGACTAAGGAATAAAAGCTTAAGTGGAGATATTTCATGGGATGAGGAAAGCTTTCTTATCCCT